>NZ_JBIWAL010000017.1:0-94627 GCF_044760045.1 Pseudomonas sp. NPDC098747
CGCGGAGTAACTTGTGATGCTGATAATCTTGTTGACTATCAGTCTGACTCCACAAGCACCCACACGAATTGCTTGATTCAGTTGTTAAAGAGCGGTTGGTTAAGATCTTTCGTCTCAACCGAGGCGCGCATTCTACAGCAGCCTCATTTGCTGTCAAGTGATTATTTTCAGAAGCTTTCGAAGAATTCTTCAACAACTTCAACCACTTGCGCTTCCGATCTCTCGTTAGCGGGAGGCGAATTCTACAGCGTTACTCGCTGTTGTCAACACCTCTTTTTCTCCGCTTTCGACCGAGAAGATCGAACCGTTAAAAGAGCCAAACAGCACCGCTCTTTCAACTCCTTCCAGGCTTCGATGAACTGAAGCGACCCACTCTCGAAACCTACTTAACTCATTGAATCTCAAGGAGTTTTTCGTTTCGACTGCGCCGGAAGTGGGGCGAATTATAGACGTCTGGAATCTGCCGTCAACAGCTAATTTCGTTTTTATCGAAACTTTTGAAAATCCTGCTTATATATAGACGTCAGAGGCATGAATGCGCAGTATATTGCCCAACACCTACAACAATACCCCGCTCTCACCTTGGACGATGCCCCGCAATGAATGACCAACCCCGCTCTCTTGCCTCAATACTGTTCCCGGTTGGCCTGCTATTAATAGCCATGGCATCGATCCAGTCCGGTGCATCACTGGCCAAAAGCATGTTTCCAGTGGTGGGCGCTCAGGGGACGACAACCCTTCGCCTGATTTTCGCGAGTGTGATCATGCTGTTATTGCTGCGCCCCTGGCGAGCGAAGCTGACAGCAAAGTCGCTGCGTACGGTGATCGTCTACGGCATGGCGCTGGGCGGCATGAACTTCCTCTTCTATATGTCATTGCGCACAGTACCGCTGGGAATCGCCGTTGCTCTCGAATTCACGGGCCCGTTGGCGGTCGCTATATATGCATCCCGGCGCGCCATCGACTTTCTATGGATAGGTTTGGCTATAGCCGGCCTGCTGCTATTGATACCGACGGGGGCGACAACCGCCGGAATCGACCTGGTTGGGGCTGGGTACGCATTGGGTGCCGGGGTGTGCTGGGCGCTATACATTCTGTTCGGTCAGAGAGCCGGCGCTGATAACGGCGTCACGACCGCAGCGTTAGGCGTCATGATCGCGGCGCTGTTTGTGGCTCCCATCGGCATCGTGCATGCCGGCGCAGCTCTACTCACACCTTCACTGATCCCGATTGCCATCGGCGTCGCCATCCTGTCCACCGCCCTGCCCTACACCTTGGAGATGGTTGCTCTCACCCGAATGCCCGCGCGTACTTTCGGTACATTGATGAGTATCGAACCGGCATTCGGGGCGCTATCGGGTCTGCTGTTTTTGCAGGAATACCTCACGC
This sequence comes from Pseudomonas sp. NPDC098747, assembly GCF_044760045.1. Classification (NCBI taxonomy): domain Bacteria; kingdom Pseudomonadati; phylum Pseudomonadota; class Gammaproteobacteria; order Pseudomonadales; family Pseudomonadaceae; genus Pseudomonas; species Pseudomonas sp. NPDC098747. The sequence continues at coordinate 1,390 of NZ_JBIWAL010000017.1, forward strand.
TGTCACAATGGATGGCGATCCTGTGCATTATTCTGGCTTCGGTTGGCGCAACCATGACCATGGGCAGCGCCGCCAAGCCTGCCATCGCGGCAGATTGAAACAGGATTTGACGAAGGTCTGGCAATTGGCGTTCATTTAGGCCATGTTTAGGCTCGCAACCCAATGCCAGATATGGATTTTTTCTGACAGGGATTTCAAAACGCTTAGAGCGCAAGCGAACACAGGCAGACCGGAGCATCAGACTCGCGGCCGCTATAAGGACAGTAATGAAACGAATTTTGATATTGATCGCCGTACTCGCAGTTGCGGGCTGTGCGGCGACCTCGAAAACCCAAGTGAAGCACGGTAAGAAAGGGCTGCACATCAACTGTTCGGGACTCTCGTCCTCTTGGGACAAGTGCTATACCAGCGCAGCCAACTCCTGCGCCCCGAAAGGCTATAAGGTCATCGCCAAGTCAGGGGATTCCGTGGAGGAGCCCGGTGACTATCCATTCGGTCTCAATCCCGCTGGCTACACCAGCCGCAGCATGATCGTCATCTGTAAGTAGATCACGGCTGCCGAGAGATCTGACGCCCAATCTCGTCATGGCTGGACTTCAGCACCTTGCGCTGAACGTCCGGCGTGGCCAGCATACGCGCTACCACCAACGCGCCAACGCACTGCGACAGAACCGACCACGCCAGGCTGTCGCTCTCAAGTATCTGCGCCCAGCTTTCCTGAAGCCTGCAGATCCACAGTTCGGCCTGCTCACGCACCTGAATATCCGAACGGGCGATTTCCGCGCCTAACGCCGGCAACGCACAGCCGGATTCGGGCTGCTCAACGTGAGCCATGCTCAAATAGTGCTTTAGGCAACGCTCCAGCCGCTCACGATCCTGCGCCCCCTGCCCGCCCAGTCGCTCAAGGCTTTGCCCCAACTCCCGCTCGACAATGGCAGTGAACAACGCATCCTTCGAGGAGAAGTGACTGTAGAACGCAGCACCGCTGAGCCCGATAGCCTTCATCAAACCATCGACGCCGACCGTGGAAAACCCGGATCGCTTCGCCGACAGCGCACTGCTCTGCAATAGCTTTTCCCGGGTTTCCAGCTTGTGACTGGCGGAGTAACGCATGTGTATTCCCTCGAATTGACCGCCTTGACGTTGACCGGATCCTAGCATAACGTTCGTTCACTTAACGATCGTTTAATAAAGGGGTTCACCCATGAATAACAAGAAGGTCGTATTGGTTGTCGGTGCGGGTGATGCCACGGGCGGCGCGATTGCCAAGCGCTTTGCCAAGGAAGGGTTCGTTGCCTGCGTCACGCGGCGCAGTGCCGATAAATTGCAGCCGCTGGTGGAGGCGATTCAGGCCGAGGGTGGCGAAGCTCACGGCTTTGCTTGCGATGCACGCAAGGAAGAAGACGTCATCGCACTGATCGAAGACATTGAAACCCGCCTCGGCCCGATTGAAGCCTTTGTCTTCAACATCGGCGCGAACGTGCCGTGCAGCATCCTTGAAGAAACCGCTCGCAAATACTTCAAGATCTGGGAGATGGCTTGTTTCTCAGGTTTTCTCAATGCCCGTGAAGTGGCCAAACGCATGGTCACCCGCAATCGCGGAACCATTCTGTTTACCGGTGCGACTGCCGGACTGCGCGGCGCATCGGGTTTCGCCGCATTCGCCGGCGCCAAGCATGGTATCCGCGCACTCGCACAAAGCATGGCTCGAGAATTGGGCCCCCTGAACATTCATGTTGCCCACATCGTTGTCGATGGCGCCATTGATACGGACTTCATCCGCAACAGTTTTCCCGAGAAGTACGCCACCAAGGATCAGGACGGCATCCTCAATCCCGAGCACATCGCCGAAAATTACTGGTATCTACACAGCCAGCCCCGCGATGCATGGACGTTCGAACTGGACCTGCGCCCCTGGAACGAACGCTGGTAAGCCCACCGCCCATAACAATAAATAGAGAGCAGCGAAAATGACCAAAACCGTGGAGTTCTATTTCGACCTCGGCAGCCCTGCCACTTATCTGGCATACACCCAACTACCCAAGATCTGCGCAGAAACCAATAGTCAGCTGGTCTACATTCCGATGCTGCTGGGCGGCGTGTTCAAAGCGACCGGCAACGCCTCACCGGCAATGATTCCCGCCAAGGGCCGCTATATGTTTCAGGATCTGGACCGCTACGCCAAACGCTATGGCGTAACCCTCAAGTTCAATCCGCACTTTCCGATCAACACGCTGCTGTTGATGCGCGCCGTCACCGGCATACAACTGCACCAGCCGGAACGCTTTCAGGCGTTTATCGATTGTTTGTTCACGGCGTTGTGGGTAGAAGGCCAAAATCTGAACGACCCGGCAACTGTGGCTGCCGTGTTGAGCGAACAAGGGTTTGAGGCCGATGACGTCCTGGCGCTGGCCAATGACGAAACCGTCAAGGCCGTGTTGAAGGACAATACCGAGACTGCCGTTAAACGCGGTGTCTTCGGTGCTCCGACCCTGTTTGTCGGTAATCAGATGTTCTTCGGCCAGGATCGTCTCGACTTCGTCGAGGAAGCGTTACGTCAGGTCTAGATCGAAACGATGATGCGGGCGCTGATGTCAGCGCCCGCATCATCACGATCAGATTGCAGCAGTACGCATATTCAGCCATTCCAGAGCCGCACCGTCGAGCAACGGGCTCAAGCGCTTACGCACTTCAGCGTGGTAAGCGTTGAACCATTGTTTCTCCTCGTGACTCAGCAAGTCTGCCAGCAGACAACGCGTGTCGATCGGGCACAGGGTCAAGGTTTCAAACTTGAGGAACTCGCCGAACTCGCTGCTCCCCGCCTCACGGTTCATCGCCAGGTTTTCGATACGCACGCCCCAACGGCCCGGACGATAAGTGCCCGGCTCGATCGAAGTAATCATCCCCGGTTGCATCGCAGTCTGCGGTGCCGGCGCTGCCTGATAGGCAATCACTTGCGGGCCTTCGTGCACATTGAGGAAGTAACCCACGCCGTGACCGGTGCCGTGACCGTAATCCACACTTTCAGCCCAGATCGGTGCCCGGGCGATGGCGTCGAGCAGCGGCGACAGAATGCCTTTCGGGAACTGCGCCCGCGACAGCGCAATCACGCCTTTCAACACGCGCGTGCAATCGCGCTTCTGTTCTTCAGTCGGCGTACCGACCGGCACCATGCGTGTGATATCGGTTGTGCCGCCGAGATACTGACCACCGGAGTCGATCAGCAACAAACCGTCACCTTCGATCACCGCATGCTCTTCTTCGGTGGCGTGGTAATGCGGCATCGCGCCATTGGCGTTGAACGCAGCGATGGTATTGAAACTAAGCGACACATAATCCGGACGACGTTCCCGGGCGGCGGTGAGTTTCTCGTCGATGGTCAACTCGGTAATGCGCTCACGCCCCCAGGCCGATTCCAGCCAGGCGAAGAATTCGCAAAGTGCCGCACCGTCCTGCTCCATCGCTTTACGAATGTGCGCGGCGTCAGCTTCACTTTTTTGCGACTTGGCCAACGTGGTCGGGTTCAAGCCTTCGACCAGTTTCACGCTGCTGTCGAGGTTATCCAACAGACCGCTGGTGACACGCGCCGGATCCACCAGCAGGCTCGCGCCGCTCGGCACGGCGCGCAAGGCGGCGGACACTTCACTGTAGTCGCGCAGCGTCACGCCGTCCTGTTCCAGCACCGCACGCAACGGCGCATCAACCTTGCTCAAGGCGACGAACAGCGTGGCTTGCTGCTGATTGATCAGGGCGAACGAAACGAACACCGGGTTAAACGACACATCGCCGCCGCGCAGGTTGAACAGCCATGCGATGTCGTCGAGGGTCGCGACGAAGTGCCAATCGGCACCGCGCTCTTGCAAGGTTTCGCGCAGTTTGGCGAGTTTCTCGCCACGGCTGACGGTCGCTTGCGGCGGCAGATGCTGATAGATCGGCGCGTTCGGCAGCGTCGGGCGGTCGCTCCAGACTTCCTTGAGCAGATCGATATCAGTACGCAGACGCGCGCCGCGCGCTTCGAGCTTGCTGCTCAGGGTGCGCGCCGAAGCCACGGCCATCACCGCGCCGTCGACCGCCACCACACCACCTTCCGGTGTCTGCTCAGCCAGCCAGTCCAGAGGACTCGGCTGTCCCGGTTGCAGCTTGACCAGTTCGATGCCGCTGCCGTTGAGTTCCTTGGTCGCCTGTTCCCAGTAACGACTGTCGGCCCAGACGCCGGCGAAATCGAGGGTGACAATCAGTGTCCCGACCGAACCATGAAAACCCGATAGCCACTGCCTGCCCTGCCAGTAACCCGGCAGATATTCCGATAAATGTGGGTCGGCGGAAGGCACCAACAACGCATGAATGCCTTCGCGGCGCATCAGTTCACGGGTGCGCGCCAGGCGCTGGGGCACCGATCCTTCGGTCAAGGTCTGGGTACTCATCATGTCTCCTGCTAATCACTTATTCGTTATTGTTCGTAGCCATTAGGTCGGCTGGTTAAAGCCCTGCCGCCCAGAATGCCGGAGCACTGGCGCAGGCGGTCTTGATCAGTTCGCAAGCCTTGTCGATATCTTCAGCGGTGGTGAAACGGCCGAGGCTCAGGCGAATAGTACGCCCCGCCAGACGCGCGTCATGTCCCAGCGCCAATAGTACGTGGGATGGCGCGTTGCTCGCAGAGTTGCAGGCCGAGGTCGCGGAAAACGCGATCGAATGGCTCAGCGCCGCGCTGTTGAATTCGCCTTCGCTAAACGTCAGGCTCAGGGTGTGCGGGATACGCTGACTGGCACTGCCATTGAGGCGTACGCCGGGCAGACTCAGCAATTGCTCGAGCAAGCGTTCGCGCAACGCGACGATGGATTTTTTCTCTTCATCGAAAGCGCCAGCGGCCAAAGCGAATGCGGCGCCCATTCCAGCAATCTGATGGGTCGCCAGTGTCCCGGAGCGTAAGCCACCTTCGTGACCGCCACCGTGAATCTGCGCCTGCAAACGCTGCTGCGCCCGCGGGCCGACATACAACGCGCCAATGCCTTTGGGGCCATAAAGTTTGTGCGCCGAGAACGACATCAGGTCCACCGGCCACTGCGTCAGGTCAATCGCCACTTTGCCGGCACCCTGAGCCGCATCGACATGGAACAGCACCTCGCGACCGCGGACGATTTCGCCAATGGCCGAGATGTCATTGACCGTACCGAGTTCGTTGTTGACCAGCATCAGCGAGACCAGAAAGGTGTCATCGCGCAGGGCTTCGCTAACCGCTTGCGGCGTGATCAAGCCATCGGCGTCCGGGACCAGATAGGTCACGGCAATGCCGGCGTCCTGCAACTGGCGGGCGGTATCGAGGATGGCTTTGTGTTCGATCTGGCTGGTAATGATGTGGCCGCCGCAGACACCGCGCGCCTGCGCAACGCCTTTCAACGCGAGGTTATTGGACTCGGTGGCACCGGAGGTCCAGACGATCTGTTCGGCTTGCGCCCCGACCAGTTCGGCGACTTGCCGGCGGGCTTGCTCGACCGTCTTCCGGGCCTGCTGGCCGAAGGCATGGGAGCTGGAGGCCGGGTTGCCGAAATTACCGTGAAACCCCAGACATTCGATCATCACCTGGATGACCCGCTCGTCCACCGGGGTGGTGGCGGCGTAATCGAAATACAACGGACGTGTGTTCATAAAAGACTCGCAGAGCGTGTTCCGGGATCAGGAGGCTCGTGTCTGCAAACGACACCGCGCAGCCTTGTGAGCTGCGCGTCGGTTCGAGAGCGTCATCAATACCTGATCGGATGCCGTTAAAGAAGGACAACTTCATTTAAAAGTGCGTAGGAACGCTCCTGAAGTCGAGCTTAACAGGCATCGGGCCGGCGGTTGAAGCAACGCGTCAGCTAAAGCTTTCAAGAAGTAACGGATACAACGAAATCACCAGCAACGCCGCCATGCCCCAGTTGAATACGCGCAACCAGCGTGGCTCCTTCAGCACATTGCGTAGCAGCGTGCCACACGCGGCCCAGACGCCGACGCTCGGCAGGTTGATGATGGCGAACACCGCGGCGATCACCAAGACGTTGGTGAAGTAACCCTGCATCGGCGTGTACGTGCTGATGGCACCAATGGCCATGATCCACGCCTTGGGATTGACCCACTGGAACGCCGCGGCGCCCAGATAGCTGATCGGTTTGGCCTCGCCCTGGACGTTGTCACCGACCGGCCCCGAATGGGCGATCTTCCACGCCAGATACAACAGATACGCCGCGCCGACGTAGCGCAGAACCGTATAAAGAATCGGATAGTTCTGAAACACCGCGCCCAGGCCAAACCCCACGGCGACCACAAGGACGAAAAATCCACAGGTAATCCCGAGCATATGTGGAATGGTGCGGTTAAAGCCGAAGTTGACGCCCGATGCCAGCAACATGGTGTTGTTCGGCCCCGGCGTAATCGAGGTGACGAGGGCAAACAGGGCAAAGCCCAGAAGTAAATCAAGCGAGAGGTTCATTGTGCAGTCCGTCAGGGTCATTCAGGTGTAAACCCTACCCCACGCGGCCCGGCAAACCCACGGACAGTTGGCTAAAACTTCAACCAGTACAGTTTGTTTTCAGCTAGGCCGACCGTGCAGCTGTACGGCACGCTCTGCGCTCATCTCGCCCTGCTTGTCGAAACCAAAAGCCTTCTGTGGCTGGCCAAGCAATTGGGCTTTTTTCGCATGGTATTCGTCAAACGACAAACCGCTGCGGTTCAATGCCTCCATTGCCAGTTCCCGAGATTCTTCTGCCGAGTAGGGCCGCAGTTCCGGGGAAACATGGCTGGCACATCCGGCGAGTACGGAGACGGCGAGCAACAGCGAAACAGTCAGTAAATGATTCATGGGGGCGTCCTGGCGAGCAATGTGGGGTCGATGGAGAAAGGCTACGCCCCGACACGCATGCGCAGAAATCAACGCTTTCAATAGTGGCTATCAGCAAATCGTCACTTACCCGCAAATATCTCCAAGGTGAGCGGCTGACAAAGCTGTCGATCTAACCGACCAGGTTGCAGTGCAACGCGTCGTCGTGACTGCGGGCGATGCTGCTCAGTACCTGAAACGAATTGAAGGTTACGGTTTTCGCCTGATGGGTGCGAATCAACTGCCAGAAATCCTGTTCGCCGCTTTCGAAACTGCGAAACGCCGCCTCCCCCGCCTCGCGGGTTTGCCATTGCAGCAAGCTCAGTACGCGCCGGCCATCGTCGCTGGCCTGCACGCTCGCGCTGACAAAACCTTGGTAGCGCTGGGCCAGGCGTTCAGTCTGCATCGACAGCGCCGAGACCAGCCCAGATTGCTGCCGAGGCTCGATCTCGAATTCGATCAATTGGGTGAAGCTGCGGTTTTTCGCTGATGCTTGCATGAAATTCCCCACGTGGCTGTAAGGCGAATCTTGCGACTCGAAGAAGCGCAGGGTAAAACCTCTAGTTAAGTCAAGGTCAAGAGCGATTTCATCATGGTCACCAAGGAAAATCTGCACAACCCACTTACCGTCGGCGAAGTCGCGGCGCGCAGCGGTGTTGCGGTCACTGCCCTGCATTTTTACGAGTCCAAGGGGCTGATCAAAAGCCAGCGCAATGCCGGCAATCAGCGACGTTATGCGCGGGCCGTGCTGCGCCGAGTGGCATTGATCAAAGTCGCGCAGCGCTTGGGGATTCCGCTGGCGGAAATTGGCAAGGCACTGAAAATCCTTCCGGACGATCGCGCACCGACGGCGGCGGACTGGAAGGTTCTGTCGGAGCAATGGCGACGGGAATTGGATGAGCGGATCAATCAACTGACGCTGCTGCGCGACCGGCTCAATGGCTGCATTGGTTGTGGCTGCCTGTCGATGGAGGCGTGTCCGTTACGCAATCAGGGGGACGTGTTGGGCGAACAGGGGCCGGGGGCGCATTTTCCAACCTGAACCGAGTCGACCCTGTGGCGAGGGAGCTTGCTCCCGCTGAGTTGCGAAGCAGCCCCAGAGCAATGCTGGTGTTGCATCAGGCAAGTCATACATAACCGATTTACGACTGCTGCGCAGCCGAGCGGGAGCAAGCTCCCTCGCCACAAGATTGATATTTGCCCTGCTATTGCAGTGACTGCTCGTCGGGCGAAGTTCCTGGCTGCGAAGACAGTTCTATAGTGATTCTTCCGGAAATCCGGAGAAGCCACATCTCGAAGTACAGCCACATTTCGCAAAAACAAAAACAGGGAGAACGTCATGAGCGTCAAACCTATCCCGGAGGGGTATCACAGCATTACCCCGTATCTCGGCATTCAAAAGGCCGCCGAGGCCATCGACTTCTATAAGAAAGCCTTCGGCGCCACCGAAGTCATGCGCCTGGCCATGCCCGACGGCAGCATCGGCCACGCGGAACTGCGTATTGGTGACAGTGCAATCATGCTGGGCTCGCCGTGCGATCAGGGTCCATTGAGCAGTCCCGACAAAGCCGTCTCCGTCGGTTTGCATTTTTATGTGACTGATGTCGACAAGTCATTCCAAAGGGCACTGGATGCCGGGGCAACCGTGGTGTCCGAGGTCAAGGATCAGTTTTACGGCGATCGCAGTGGGACGTTGAAGGACCCGTATGGAAATCTGTGGTTTCTCGCGACCCACAAGGAGGATCTGACTGAAGAGCAGATCAAGCAGCGGGCTATGGAGATGTTTAGTCAGGGCTGAGTGCTTAAGTGTCTGGACCGACTCTTTCGCGAGCAAGCTCGCTCCCACATTGGTATGCATTTCGAATGTGGGAAAGAGCATCCTCACTCGCACGGGGCATAGCGGTGCTGATCGGATTGCGAAACATTTACTTTCATATCCCTTATCGGGATTTACTTCGCTCATCCGTCCTATAGAGATGCAGGCCGTTCGCGTAGGCAAAAGCCACGAGCGCCTTTCGGGGATACCCGTGCTGTGAAGCCCGCAGCCACGCGCCCTTTCACCGCTCTCTAGACGCACAATCATGTCGAAAAAATCCCGCTCCAAACTGTGGTTCCTGGTACATAGCTGGCTCGCTTTACCCATCTGGTTTTTCGTTCTGATCGTTTGCGTGACCGGAACGCTGGCGGTGGTCAGCCAGGAAATCGTCTGGCTGGCCAATCCGCAGATGCACGCCAATCAGCCGTCTGACGACGCACCGCTGCTGGGTTATGACGAGATCATGGCCGCCATGAAGAAGGCCGAACCACATTTGCTGGTTAAACGCATCAATCGTCCGGACGAATCGCATTTCGCCCTGGATGTGAGCGTCAGCAAACCGGATGGTCATTCGCAAATATTGTATGTAAACCCGTACACCGGGGTGATCCAGGGCAAGGCACCTGATTTCAACTTCCGCGGCTTCACCCGCGCTTTGCATGGCTGGTGGCTGGTGCCATTCACCAATGGCTACAGTTGGGGCTGGTATCTGGTGTCGTTCCTCGCCTTGCCAATGCTGGCTTCACTGGTTACGGGGCTGGTGGTCTACAAACGCTTCTGGAAAGGCTTTTTCAGTCCGACCTTGCGCTTTCGCCACGGGGCACGGATCTTCTGGGGCGACTTTCATCGTCTGAGCGGCATCTGGTCGATCTGGTTCATCGCGGTCATTTCCATCACGGCCGTCTGGTTCCTGATCGAGGCATTCCTGTCCGATTACCAGATTTCGATCTCCAGCGAGCCGGTCATCGCGTCCATGTCCCGTGAGGCCGTGCCGTTGTCGGCCAACGGTTCGCCACCACCACAAGTGAGCCTGGATCAGGCCGTCGAAATCGCCCGACAAAAGATTCCCGGGCTGGAAGCCAGCAGTATTTTTCTCCCGGGCAACGCCTACAGCCACCTCGATATCCAGGGGCGCGGCTGGTATCCACTGATGTTCCAGAGCGCCACCCTCAATCCCTACAGCGGTGAGGTCGCGGCCTCGCGCTTGCTGTCCGATCGAACGGCCCTGGAGTTTGTAACCGAGTCAATGCGACCGCTGCACACCGGCGATTTCGGCGGGCTGTGGATCAAGCTCATCTGGTTCTTCTTCGGCCTGGTGTTGAGCATGATGGTCCTGAGTGGCTTGTTGATCTGGACCAAACGCACGGCGCTGGCGACCGTCAATGCGCTCAAGCGCGAAGACAAGAAAAATCGCGTGAAGGCGCAAGCCGTCGTCAGCCGTGAACCGTCGGAGGTCAACCCGTGAGCAAGATCACCACTGCCCCGCAACCGTCGCGACTGAGTCTGTTCTGGCGTAAATGGCGCTTTCACATAAACATCCTGTTGCTGCTGATCCCGTTGGGTTTCATGCCCAACTACTTCGCCGAACAAGCGCTTTTCCGTGGTGACGCAGGCCTCGGCGAGCGCGAGATAGGTGAAATCCCGGTTGGGCCGTGGAGTCTGCGACTGGCCGAATTTCGCAATGAGGCGCCACGTTCCGACGGTACGGCCGGTTACCTCAAAGGCTTCAGCGCTGCTCTGTGCAATACCTGTGTCGAAGGGGTCAAGGCCACCTACCTGCGCATCGGCAAACCACGCAGCCTGCGTGCCGCCGGTTCAATCTTCTTCGGAACGCCCTACAACATGGGCACACAAGTGCCGATTTCGGACAAGACCAAAGCCGACGCCGAACTGTGGATCACCATGGAAGGCTGGGACGGCAGCATGCATCAGGCCTCGATTCCCCTGAGCCAGGCCTCCCCCGCCACCATCGCCTGGTTGAACAAACAAGGAGCCAAACCATGACCTGCTCGCAACGCTATTCCCGCCTCGGGCTCAGCGCCGCATTGTTGGTGCTGTGCGCAGGCTTCAGTGCAAGCGCCCTGGCGCACAACCCGATGTGCGAATGCAAAGCCGTCGATGACGAACAGATCAAATGCACCGGTGGCTTCTCCGACGGCAGCGGCGCACCCGGAGTGACCCTGGATGTGATCGGTTACGACGAGACGATTCTGGTGCCGGGAAAGCTCGGCGCCGACTCGACCCTGACCTTCAAGAAACCCGGTGCCGAGTTCTACGTGCTGTTTGACGCGGGTCCTGGCCATGTGGTGGAAATCGACCAAGCGGATATCGAAGCGCCATGAGTACGCCCACCACACAAATCGTGCGCCCGGCCGGTGCTGGCCATGAAACGCTCAACGTGTTGCTGCTGTGCTTGCTGATCCTGGCACTGGCAAGTTCCGTGGTGGCATGGCGTGGGGTGTCCCACGAGCCGGAACCGGTCGCCAGCAATCAACTGGACGCGCGCCGCGACCTCAGCGCCGCCGAGCAAGGCATCTATGCCGACCTGCGAGTGACGCTGGACGAAATTCGCTTGCTGCGCGAAGAGCAGCAAACCCTGCCGACGCCACAAAATCTGGCGGACGAAGGTTTTGCTCCGTTCGCCCAGGATGCGAGCTCTGTTGCCCGAGGCGGTCACGCATGGCAAATGCCGACCGACGCTGCCTACTTCGGTCACAGCCAGACACCCTCCATCGCGGGTTCGTTTCTGATGCGCGTCAGCGCCGATGACCAGACTGCGCCGGATATCTGGCTCAACCGTGACGCCGCACTCGCGGCGCCTCGCGAGTTGACTGACGACGCCCTGGCCGCTGCCGGCTGGAAACAGATCGTCGCGCAATACGATGCCGGGGTTACCCGCGAACATCGCCATTGATTCCTCGCCCTCACCCGAGAGAAGACCGTTTGCCCATGTCTATTTCATCTCCACGCCGTCCGTTGTTGCGTCTGTTTCTGTTGGGCCTTTGTGCCTGCCTGCTGAGCCCCCTGGCCAGCGCCGATCCGGCGAAACGCCTGCGCATCGGCATCACCCTGCACCCTTATTACAGCTATGTGGCGAACATCGTCGGCGACATGGCCGAGGTGGTCCCGTTGATTCCGGCCGGCTTCAATCCGCACGCCTATGAACCACGGGCCGAGGACATCAAGCGCATCAGCGGCCTGGACGTGATCGTGCTCAACGGCGTCGGCCATGACGACTTCGCCGACCGCATGATCGCCGCCAGCGAAACACCGAACATCAAGACCATCGAGGCCAACGAGAACGTGCCGCTGCTGGCCGCGACCGGGGTCGCTGCGCGCGGTGCCGGCAAAGTGGTGAACCCGCATACCTTCCTGTCGATCAGCGCCTCCATCGCGCAGGTCAACAATATCGCCCGGGAGTTGGGCAAACTCGACCCGGACAATGCCAAGACCTATACCCAGAACGCCCGCGCCTACGGCAAACGCCTGCGGCAGATGCGCGCCGACGCGTTGGCCAAGCTGACCCAGGCGCCGAACGCCGAGTTGCGCGTGGCCACCGTTCACGCGGCTTACGACTATCTGCTGCGAGAGTTCGGCCTGGAAGTGACCGCGGTGGTCGAGCCGGCCCACGGTATCGAACCGAGCCCGAGCCAGTTGAAGAAGACCATCGACCAACTGCGCGAACTGGATGTGAAGGTGATCTTCTCGGAGATGGACTTTCCATCTACTTACGTCGAAACCATTCAGCGTGAATCGGGCGTGAAGCTGTACCCGCTGTCGCACATTTCCTACGGCGAATACACCGCCGACAAGTACGAAAAGGAAATGACCGGCAACCTCAACACCGTGGTTCGGGCGATTCAGGAGTCCGGCGCATGACTGTAAAAGAAACCCTTTGCGACGAATCCCAATCCCCTGTGGAAGCGAGCTTGCTCGCGAAGGCGCCAAGTCAGTCACCATCATCCTTAAATGACACAGCGCAATCGCGAGCAGATCGAATCGTCGCACCGTCCCCTCTACAGGTTTGCGGGCCGACTCTGGATTTTGCAGAGGTCTGCCTGACGCTGGGCCGCACGACAATTCTCGACAAGGTCACCTTCCAGGTGCAGCCCGGCACCGTGCATGCACTGGTCGGCCCTAACGGCGGCGGCAAGAGTTCGCTGATCAAGACGTTGTTGGGGCAGATGCCGCATCAGGGGCAGTTGAGTCTGCAATGGCCCGGCGATCCCGGCACCATCGGTTATGTGCCGCAGGCGTTGGAGTTTGATCGCGGCTTGCCGATGACGGTCGATGATTTCATGGCTGCCATGTGCCAGCGCCGCCCGGCGTTTCTTGGCTTGAGCAAGCACTACGCCGGCGCCATCGGCGAAGCGCTGGAACGGGTCGGCATGCAGGATAAACGCAAACGCCGTATGGGCGCGCTGTCCGGCGGGGAACGTCAGCGGGTGTTGCTCGCTCAAGGTTTGATCCCGGCGCCGCAACTGCTGGTACTGGATGAGCCAATGTCTGCTCTCGATGAGGCCGGGATTCAGGTCTTCGAACGCCTGCTCGGCGACTGGCGCGCGGCGGGCATCACCGTGCTGTGGATCGAACACGACCTGGAAGCGGTCGGTCGTCTGGCTGATCGAGTCACCGGCCTCAACCGTCGCGTGTTGTTCGACGCCACGCCACAACAAGCGCTGACTCCAGAACGTCTGCTGACCCTGTTCTCGACCCATCCACGGAGCGCTGCCTGATGAGTTACGAAGCCTTTCGTTTGATGGTCCAGGGCTGGGCGTCTTCCGGTTATCTGCCGGAGGCGCTGGCTTACGGTTTTGTGGTCAATGCGCTGCTCGCCGGCCTGTTGATCGGCCCGGTGCTGGGTGGGCTCGGCACGCTGGTGGTGGTCAAGCGCTTTGCGTTTTTCTCCGAAGCGGTCGGCCACGCCGCGCTGACCGGTGTGGCCATCGGCATCCTGCTGGGCGAACCCTACACCGGGCCTTATGGCAGCCTCTTCGGTTACTGCCTGCTATTCGGTATTTTGCTCAACTACCTGCGCAACCGCACCGGCCTGGCACCGGACACCTTGATTGGCGTGTTCCTGTCGGTGTCCCTGGCCTTGGGCGCGAGTCTGCTGCTGATACTCGCGGGTAAAATCAACGTGCACATTCTGGAAAACGTACTGTTCGGCTCGGTGCTGACGGTCAACGGCAATGATCTGGCGGTATTGGCCATCGTCGGTTCGCTGGTCATGGCCCTGGCGCTGCCGCTGTACAACCGCATCATGCTGGCCAGTTTCAATCCGCAACTGGCAGCAGTTCGCGGCGTGGCGGTGAAGACCCTGGATTACCTGTTCGTGATTCTGGTGACGCTGATCACCGTGGCCGCCGTGAAAGTCATCGGTGCGATTCTGGTCGGTGCCCTGCTGGTCATTCCAGCGGCGGCAGCGCGCTTGCTCAGCCAGTCGCTCAAAGGCTTTTTCTGGTGTTCGGTGCTGATTGCCACGGTCAGCACGTTGTGCGGGATTCTCGCGCCGATTGTTTTCGACCTGCCGATTCCGTCCGGCGCCGCGATCATTCTGGTCGCCGGTATTGCCTTCGCCCTCGCCGCCATCGCGCGCGGGGTTGTCCCGAGTCTGAAAGGGAATCTTGGATAAATGCTTTTTACATTGCGCAATCTGACGTTGGCCATGACCCTGTGCGGCGTGGTCTCCACCCCTTTGATGGCCGCCGAAAGCGCCAAGCCCTTGCGGGTGCTGGCCTCTCTTCCGATCACCTACGGGCTGGGCGAGGTGCTGCTCAAAGGCACCGACGTCAGCCTCGAACGCGCGGCCCCGGCGAACTTGCCGGGCAGCCGCCAGACCGCCTATTTCACCGGTCGCGGCGCTCCAGCGCTGAGTAAATTGGCCACTGACGCCGATGCGGTGATCGGCGTGCGCTCGTTGTGGGCCGATGACCCGCTGTACCCCATCGCCCGTCGCAGTAACATTCGCATCGTTGAAGTCGATGCCGCACGCCCGGTCGACGGCGCCTTGCCCGGCATTGCCGTGCAACCGGATTTGAAGGTCGACGGCTTGAACAGCCAACCGTGGCTGGCGAGCAACAACATGGGGCGCATGGCAGACGTGATGGCGGCCGATCTTGTGCGTTTAGCACCCAGCGCCAAACCGAAGATCGAAGCGAACCTGGCGCTGTTGAAACAGCGTCTGCTCAAACTCAGCGCCACCAGTGAGGCGCGTCTGGCCAGTGCCGATAATCTGAGTGTGATGAGCTTGAGCGATCACTTCGGCTATTTGATCGGCAGCCTGAACCTTGAACTGATCGGGCAGGATCCACGTCCTGATGCAGACTGGACGCCCGAGGATCTGAAAAAACTCACGGCGACACTCAAGGAGAATGATGTGGCGGTGGTGTTGCATCACCGTCAGCCATCGGAAGCGGTGAAAGCGGCGATTGCCGAGTCGGGTAGCCGCTTGCTGGTGCTGAGTATTGATGCAGAAGATCCGGTGGCGGAGCTTGAGGGCAATGTGGATTTGCTGCTCAAGGGGCTGAGCGGGGCGTAACTTCAGTTGTACCGAGTTATCGTTCATCGCGAGCAAGCTCGCTCCCACAGGGGATTTGGGAACTATGCAGATCCAATGTGGGAGCGAGCTTGCTCGCGAAGAGGCCAGCACAGACAACTCAAATTCCGGACATGAAAAAACCCGCTGACTGTCTCCAGTCCAGCGGGTTTCTTTTTGCCTGTCAGCTTATTGAACAGCTGCCTGCCCTTCCATCTTCTGGCGCAGGCTGAGTGGGCGCATGTCGGTCCAGACTTCTTCGATGTAGGCCAGGCATTCCTTTTTCAGGCCGCTCTTGCCCACGGTGCGCCAGCCTTCTGGCACGGCTTTGTAATCTGGCCAGATCGAATACTGCTCTTCGTGGTTGACCACGACCTGAAAAAGGATGTCCTCACGGTCGAATACTGACGTCATGCTGGTTCTCCATCGTTGTAAGGGTGGGCTGCACATCGGGTGCAGCCGGGTATGTAGAAAGAACGTTCGGCGCGCTGCAAAATTTACACAGCGGCAGTAGCGGCGGCCAACGCACGACCAAAGATCTCGGCAACGCGATCAATTTCGGCGGCAGTGATTACCAGTGGTGGCAGGAAACGCACCACGGCACCATGACGACCGCCCAGCTCCAGAATCAAGCCGCGCTTGAGGCATTCGCGCTGTACCAGCGGCGCCAGACGCGCAAACGCCGGCGGGTGGCCGAGCGCATCCGGGGTGCCAGTCGGGTCCACCAGCTCAACGCCCAACATCAGGCCAAGACCCCGAATATCGCCCAGTTGCGGGAAATCACGCTGCAGAATGCGCAGGTGCTCGCTCAGGCGTTCACCCATGGCGGCGGCGTGTTCGCACACCTTGTGTTCAAGCAGATAACGCATCACCGCGGAACCGGCAGCCATCGCCATCTGGTTGCCACGGAACGTGCCGGCGTGGGCGCCCGGTTGCCAGGTGTCGAGCCACTCGCGATAGACCACCACCGCCAGCGGCAGGCTGCCGCCGATGGCTTTGGACAGCACCACCACGTCCGGGGTGATACCGGCGTGCTCGAAGGCGAACATCTTGCCAGTGCGGGCAAATCCGCTCTGGATCTCGTCGACAATCAGCGCCACACCGGCCTTCTCGGTGATCCGACGCAAGCCGCGCAGCCATTCGATGTCGGCCGGAATCACCCCGCCCTCACCCTGCACCGCTTCGACGATCACGGCCGCAGGCAATTGCACGCCGGCCTCGGGATCGTTGAGCAGATTTTCCAGGTAGCTCAGATTGGCCTTCACCCCGGCCGCGCCGCCGATGCCGAACGGACAGCGGTAGTCATATGGAAACGGCATGAATTGAACGCCGTTGCTGAGTAACGCACCCAGCGGTTTTTTCGGCCCCAGGCTACCCATCAGGCTCAAGGCGCCTTGGCTCATGCCGTGATAACCACCGGAGAACGACAACACCGTGCTGCGACCGGTGGCCGTGCGCACCAGTTTCAATGCCGCTTCCACTGCGTCAGTACCGGTCGGGCCGCAGAACTGGATCTTCGCTTGCGACGCCAGTTCTGCCGGCAGCAAACCGAACAGATCCTGCACGAACTGATCCTTGACCGGGGTGGTCAGGTCCAGCGTGTGCAGCGGCAGTTCATCGGCCAGCACCTGCCGGATCGCTTCGATCACCACCGGATGGTTATGCCCCAGTGCCAGCGTGCCAGCCCCGGCCAGACAGTCGATGAACGTGCGTCCTTCGACATCTTCGACATACAGACCCTTGGCGCGTTTGAGTGCCAAGGGAATGCGTCGCGGATAGCTGCGGGCATTGGACTCCTGCTGTGCCTGACGAGCCAGCAATGGCGATTCATTGAACTCATACAACGTTTCCGCTGGCGCCGAGGTGACCCGGGGCGACGACTCTCTGATAAGGCTGGTGGCGACTGACATCTCTCGACCCCTCGATTCGCTATGGATAGTGACCAAAACAACACACCGGACAGGTGCGCATTCCGGTCGCGGGGCGCACTTGCAGGTTTTCCTGTTCTGGAAACGCATAAGCGAGGCAAGGATTTAGCCCCTTGATCGACTGTTCATCCGGACATGGCCAGCGGCTTGGACATGGGCAGGATCTGCAAGCCAATATGCGGGAGGGAGGGTGCAGAATCGCGGTAACCCAGATGGCGGTAGAACGCTTCGCCGGTGCGAGTGCTGTTGAGGTGGGCGGTGCGCACACCGCGAACCCGCAACCAGCCTTCCAGATCGTTCATCAGCGCCCTCCCGGCGCCACGGCGAAATGATTCCGGTTGTACGTGGCAGAGCACGACGTCGCCATTTAAACGGGCCATGCCGATACCGACCGGTTTGTCCGCCAGCATGGCAATACTCAGATAGAAGTGTGGATCGGCGAGCCAGGCACTGATGACATCGGCAGACTGCTGCCGGGTCCAATCACTGACGATCAACGGGTCGTTGCGGTGATCGAGCGCACAACCAAAACGGATCGAGCGTTCGATAATACGGCTGATGATTCCGACGTCGGCCAGAATGGCCGGACGAATGCAGACAGGTGCTTGCATGGCGCTGTTCCCTCAATCCATTGAGTCAAGGCTGGCGCTGACCTTAACGTCAGCGCCGCCGATTAACCAATGCAGAGAAGTTACATTTGATGTGCAGACACAAATCCTTGTGGGAGCGAGCTTGCTCGCGAAGGCGGTGGGTCAGTCCGTATTGATGTTGCCTGACACAGCGCTTTCGCGAGCAAGCTCGCTCCCACAGGTTTTTTGCGCAAAATTCAAACTGCTTGCAACGGCATCGTCAGCTCGACGCGCAGACCATCCGGGCGGCTATCGAAATGCAGAGCACAATCGCAACGCTGGACGATCGCCTGGACAATCGCCAGGCCGAGGCCACAACCGGTGCTCTGGCCGTTGCGCCAGAAGCGCTGGGTCAGATGTTGCAAATCGTCCGGCGCAATGCCCGGACCATGGTCGCGCACGACAAAACGTACGCGGTTGCCGATGGTTTCCAGACTCAGCTCGACCGCACAATCCTCAGCCGTATGGCGCAGGGCGTTGTCGAGCAGATTGCGCAAGGCGGCAATCGACAGCACCGCAGGCATTTGCAACGGTGCGGACGAAAGCTCGGTCGGCAGGTGCAATTTGATCCGCAAACGCTCACCACCGGTAGCGTCGGCAATCGCCAGCCTGGCCACTTGCTCGGCGCTGTATTGCGAGCCGTCGTCGAAGGACAGACTGCCCTCGACCCGCGCCAGCAACAGCAATTGCTCAAGGGTTCGATGCAAACGGTCAGCGCCCTCCTCGGCCCGCGCCAGCGACTGATCGCGGGCGCTGCCTTCGGTCATGCGTGCCACTTGCAGGTGAGTCTTGATCGCCGTCAGTGGGCTGCGCAGTTCATGCGCGGCGTCACCGGTCAACCGACGCTCGCGCTCGATGGTCTTGCCGATGCGCTGGAACAGTTGATTTTGGGTATCGAGCAACGGCTTCAACTCGCTGGGAAACGATTGCAATTGCAGCGGCTCGAGCGAGTCGGCATTACGCCGCATCAAGGCTTCGCGCAGACGATTGAGCGGTGCCAGGCCTTGCCCGATTCCCAGCCACAACAGGCACAGACAGCCAAGCAACGCCACGCCCACCGGCACCGAAGCCGCCAGCAGGATCGACATGTTCAGGGCTTCGCGTTCGATCTGCCGGTCCGCCGTGGTAATCCGTACATCGCCCCGTGCGAGGGTGAAGCTGCGCCACGGCGCGCCGTCGATCATCTGATCGTGGAAGCCCATTTTCTCGGCTTCCAGCGCTTGCTCGGGGTTGTTATGACTGCGCGCGAGAATTTCCCCGCGCAGCGAGCTGACCTGACAGGCCATGCCGCCGGGAATGTTCAGTTGCTCGGCACTGAAATGAGTGCCTTCGCCCTTGCTCGGCAGTGTCGGCAGTTGCTCCAGCAACCCGGCGACCATGCGCGCCGAAGCCACCAGACGCTGGTCGAGGGAAAACATCATCTGGTTGCGCAGGTCGCTGAGCATCCAGGCCGCTGCCAGCGCCCAGATCAACGCAAACGCGGCGCCGAGGGTCAGGCTCAGGCGCAGGCGCAGGCTCATCACTTGCCTTGATCTCCACCATCGGCCGGCCC
The DNA here is from genome assembly GCF_044760045.1 of Pseudomonas sp. NPDC098747. Classification (NCBI taxonomy): domain Bacteria; kingdom Pseudomonadati; phylum Pseudomonadota; class Gammaproteobacteria; order Pseudomonadales; family Pseudomonadaceae; genus Pseudomonas; species Pseudomonas sp. NPDC098747. The sequence continues at coordinate 20,706 of NZ_JBIWAL010000017.1, forward strand.
CAGGCGATAGCCCAGACCGCGCACGGTTTCGACGATGCCTTTACCGAGTTTGCTGCGCAGGTGATGGATGTGCACGTTCAGCGCGTTGCTTTCCAGCTCATCGTTGAAGCCATAGACGCTGTCCTTCAACTGCTCGGTGGACAGGACCCGACCGCGATTGTGCAGCAGTGCCTGCAACAGGGCCTGTTCGCGCCGCGACAGGTCCACGGATTGCCCGGCCAGCATGGTTTCGCGACTGCTCGGGTCGTAGGTCAGCGCTCCGTGCTCGATCAGGTTGACGCTGCGCCCGGCTACCCGCCGCAACAAGGTTTGCAGACGGGCGAACAACTCACGCAGATCGAACGGTTTGAGCAAATAGTCATCGGCACCGGCCTGCAAACCGTCAACGCGATCAGTGACCGAGTCGCGCGCGGTAAGGATCAGCACCGGAATCTCCAGGCCGTGCTGGCGCAACTGCTGCAACAGTTTCAAGCCATCTTCGTCGGGCAAACCGAGATCAAGCACCATCACGTCAAACTCGGCAACCTTGAGCATCGCCCGGGCCTTGGACGCCGTATTGACATGCTCGACGGTCAAGCCTTGAGCCGTGAGGCCGGCAACGATGCCACTGGCGATCAGCTCATCGTCTTCGCAAACCAGTACGTGCATGGGAGCTCCCTGAGCAAAAACGCGAGTGAAGCAGGTGAGGATTAAGCGGCAATTATGGCCGGCCCCGGGGGTAACGGGAAGCCGAGCGAAAAATCGTCCGTGCCTGCACGGCTACATCGACTGTTTGAAATAGGCAAACAGCACGCAACTCACGCCCCAACAAAAAGCTCATGAAATAAATCCCGACATATAGCCGCTACATTTAAATAACTTCCCGGGATAGCCTGAGCAGGCACTAACAAAACTACATTTCCATTAAAAGGACTTAATAAACATGCCTGCATTGAACAACTTTGTTGCGGTCGACTGGCGCTCTGGCCCGGATCGCATTTACTTTTTCTTCAAGGATACCGACACCTATTCTCGGTTCAACATCGGCGGCGATGTTCCGAACGGCTATCCCGCCTCTACCCACGGTAGATGGGATACTTTCACGCCTTATATCCAAGACCTGCGCTTCGGATTCACCACGACCTCGTTGGGTTTTAACACCGGCAGCGACGAAGATATCGCCTGGCTGTTCTTTTACTACGGCGACACCCCGGCGGTCTGCAAATACAATCAGGATGAAGACAAGGTCTCAGGCATCTACACGGTTGCAGACTCGCTCTGGAAGCCGATACTCCCTTACTTTGACAAAATCATTGCCGGCACCTGGACAGAGGTTTCCGGCCACCCTTTCCTATTCAAATTCATTCTCGATGACGGTCATTACCTGAGCTTCAACTACAAGGCAAAAACACTCACCCGCAATGCCTTTGGGCAAAACCGCCTGGGTGCCTTGACCCCCTACAAAGACCGGATCATCACGGCAGCCCAAAACGATCGAACTTTCGCCGACAGCTATTGGTATATTTTCCTCACCCATAACCAGTATCTTGTTTACAACATACAGGCCGACAAGCTCGTATCCGGCCCGCACACCATCAACGAAAGCAACTGGCCAGGGTTGTTACGCAACTGATCTGGTCGGCAGCGGCATCACAGGGCGCGGTTAATCATCGGTTAATCGCTACCGCCCATTGTGCCCTCACTTGCACAGGGACAAGGCTCCTCTCCATGCGTCATATTTTTTTACTGTTTGCGCTGCTGATCTCGGGCCTGGCCCAGGCGGGAAATAATCCTTTCGAGACAAAACCGGAATTTCTGCCGGTCGATAAAGCGTTCGTTCTGACCTCCGAGCGTCTGGAATCAGGTGAAACTCAGCTGTTCTGGCAGATCACCGACGGCTACTACCTGTATCAGAAACGCCTCAAATTCGACGGTTTGAGCGCTGCACAACAGCCGACGCTCCCCGAGGGCGAATCCCACAGCGACGAGTTTTTCGGGGAGCAACCGGTTTACCGCCAAGGGCTGGAGCTAAAGATCCCGGCGACGGCGACCGGTCAAATCAAGGTCAGCTATCAGGGCTGCGCCGATGCAGGTCTGTGTTACCCACCGCAAACCCGGGTGATTGATCTGGGTGGCAAGGCGACCACAGCGGCAAGCGCAGAGGCACCGGATCAAGCCTTGGCCAGCAGCCTGCAACAACGGGCGCTGGGCTGGAGTCTGTTGGTGTTTTTCGGCCTCGGCCTGCTGCTCGCCTTCACCCCTTGCACGTTGCCGATGTTGCCGATTCTGGCGGGGATGATTGTCGGCAGCGGCGCGACGCCGCGCCGGGGTTTCGCACTGGCCGGCAGTTATGTGATCTGCATGGCGCTGGTGTATGCGGCGATGGGCGTGATTGCCGCGCTGCTCGGCGCGAACCTGCAGGCCTGGCTGCAAAATCCGTGGCTGCTGGGGACTTTCGCCACAGTCTTCGTGGTGCTGGCGTTGCCGATGTTCGGCTTCTTTGAACTGCAATTGCCGGTGGCCCTGCGTGACCGACTGGAACACGCCTCGCGCAGTCGCAGCGGCGGCAGCCTGATTGGCACCGGCGTCCTTGGCGCATTGTCTGGCCTGCTGGTCGGCCCATGCATGACCGCGCCACTGGCCGGTGCGTTGCTGTATATCGCGCAAAGCGGCAATGCCCTGCACGGTGGTTTGATTCTGTTCTCGCTGGGGATCGGCATCGGTGTGCCGCTGTTGCTGCTGGTGACCGTGGGTAATCGCTTCCTGCCAAAACCCGGCGATTGGATGAACCTGCTCAAGGGCGTGTTCGGTTTCCTGTTCCTCGCCACGGCTTTGCTGATGTTGCGCCCGGTGCTGGACCCGTCATTGTGGCTCGGTCTGTGCGGTGCCTTGCTGTTGATCGCCGCTTACTGTTCCTGGAAGCAGTCTGAAGGCTTCGGCCGTGTTGCCCAGTTGTTCGGCGCCACTGCGTTGCTGCTTGGGTTATGGGGCAGTTTGCTGGTGATCGGTGCAGCCGGCGGCAGTGACGATCCGTACCAGCCGTTGAAGGTTTACAGTGGCGACCGTGTCGCAAGCGCTGCGCCAAGTGGGCATGACGCGTTCATCACGATCAAGGAGCCAGCGGCACTGCAACGCGAACTGGATGCCGCCAAGTCCCAGGGCCAGTGGGTGCTACTCGATTATTACGCCGACTGGTGCGTGTCCTGCAAAGTCATGGAAAAACAGGTGTTCGGCAAAGACAAGGTGATGCAGGCGTTGAGTGACGTACGCCTGCTGCGACTGGATGTGACCGCCGACAATGCCGCCAGCCGCGAATTGCTCGGCCGCTATAAAGTGCCGGGGCCGCCGACTTTTGTCTGGATCGGCGCCGACGGCGAAGAGCGCCGCAGCCAGCGCATCACCGGTGAAGTCAATGCCGATACGTTCCTGCAACGCTGGACCACCACCCGAGACGCCGACTAATGCTGACTTTCACCCTCGGCACCTTTGCCATCGCGCTTAACCATTTGCTGCTGATCAGTGCACTGGCACTGGCGACCTTCGTCGGTTGGCGGGTGGCCAAGCGCGGTGGCGATAATCCCGAATCGGTGCTGTTCAGTCTGTTCTTGATTGGCATGCTCGCGGCCCGCGTCGCGTTTGTCGCACTGTACTGGAGCCACTACCGCAACGATCCATGGCAAATCGTCGACCTGCGCGATGGCGGTTTTCTCGCTTGGCCGGGGGTGATCGTGCTGCTGCTCGCCGCGCTGTATCGCGGCTGGCGTCGGCCGGGGCTGCGTCGGCCGCTGGGTTTTGGCGTGGCCAGCGGTGTGCTGTTCTGGGTGATGGCGACACTTTCGTTGAATATCTACGAACAAGGCACACGGCTGCCGGACATCTCCTTGCGTAACGCGGCCGGGGAAACCATCCAGCTCAGCGACTATAAAGGTGGGCCACTGGTGATCAACCTGTGGGCCACCTGGTGTCCGCCGTGCCGGCGCGAGATGCCGGTATTGGAAAATGCCCAGCAGCAACGCCCGGACCTGACGTTCCTGTTCGTCAACCAGGCCGAAAGCATGCAAAGCGTAGCGACCTTTCTCGAAACCCAGGGCCTGAGCCTGACCAACGTATTGTTCGACCGCAGTGGCCGTTTGGGTCAGGCGGTGGGTTCCATGGCATTGCCGACTACCCTGTTCTATAGCCCTGATGGTCGCCTGTTGGCCAGCCACCTGGGCGAGTTGTCGAACGCCAGTCTGGCGCGCGCACTGGAAAACTTCGACACCCCGAATTCAAATCCGAACCCGGCCACCGTACCGGCCACCTCGTCAAGGAAACTGCCATGCCCCGCCTCCGCCACCTGCTGACGCTGACTCTGGGCACTGCCCTGTTGCAACTGCCGTCGGTGCAGGCTGCTGAAGAATTGCCCGCCGCGATCAAACAGATCGAAGCCAAGGGCGCGAAAATCGTCGGCCAGTTCGACGCTCCCGACGGTTTGCGCGGTTACGCGGCGCAATACCAGAACCGCGGCATGGCGATGTACCTGACCCCGGACGGCAAGCACGTGCTGCTGGGCAACCTGTACGACGCCGACGGCAAAGACCTGAGCAGCGAGCCGTTGCAAAAACTGGTCTACGCGCCGATGGCCAAGGAAGTCTGGGCCAAGTTCGAGGCGAGCAACTGGATTCAGGACGGCAACAAGGACGCACCGCGCACGGTGTACCTGTTCAGCGACCCGAACTGCCCATACTGCAACGTGTTCTGGGAACAGGCGCGACCATGGGTCAAGTCCGGCAAAGTGCAGTTGCGCCACATCATGGTCGGGATCATCCGCGAAGACAGCCCGGGCAAATCCGCCGCGTTGCTGGCAGCCAAGGACCCGGCTAAAGCGCTGGAAGAACACGAAAAGGCCGGTAAGGGCAGTTCGCTCAAGGCCTTGAAAGACATTCCAGTAGCGGTGCAGACCAAACTGGCGGCGAACATGCAGTTGATGGATGACCTGGAGTTGCAGGCCACTCCGGCGATTTTCTACATGGACGGCAAGGGTGAACTGCAACAGCAACAAGGCGCGCCGACGCCGGACAAGTTGGCGAAAATTCTCGGGCCTAAATAAAAATTCGGCACCAGGACTGGCCCCTTCGCGAGCAAGCTCGCTCCCACAGGTTGTATGCAGTACTTGTGGGAGCGAGCTTGCTCGCGAAGAACGATGACGCAATCTAACGGTTGCGCTCAGCCAAAAACTTCAGCAACGCGTCATTCACAAACTGCGGATTCTCCAGATTGGAGATATGCCCTGCCTCCGGCACCAGCCCCCACGGGCAACCGATCAGCTCGGCCATTTCCTGTGCTTCCGTCGGTGGCCGTGGTTTGTCCTGATCGCCGCACAGCACCAGAGTGTTCGCAGCACTCAGCTCGCCCAGACGTGGCAACAGGTCATCGCGGCCGAAGGTGATGCGGCCCATCGGCACGATGCTTTCGCGTAGGCGCTCGGATGAATACCCCGCCAGTTTCGCGCGAAAGTCCTGATACAGCGCCGATTGTGGATCGATGCCAGGGAGAAAGAAAATCGGTACGACGATGTCGAGCAACGCGTCCGAGATTTCGCCGCTTTCCTCAATCTGCTTGAACAGCGAGAAGTAGTATTGACGGGTGGGCTCGGGTTCGACGCCGACGTAGGTGTCCATCAGCACCAGACCGTTAAGCCGATGCGGTGCCGACAGCGCCAGGCGCACACCCCACATGCCGCCGACCGACAGGCCGACCAAGGTGATCTGGTCGATATCCAAATGGTCGAGCAAGGCTTGCGCCTGACGCGCGATGTCATCCAGCGATGTGGTGTTTTCCGGCAATCGCCCGGACTCACCGTGCCCCCAAAGATCCAGCGCAATCACCCGATAGTGCGGCGCCAGCCCGGCGATCTGCGGCGCCCACATGGCTTGATCCGACAGGTAACTGCCCGCCAGCAACACGGCCGGGCCGGTGCCTTGATCAATGTAGTGAAGTGCTTGTCCGTCAACCGTGAAAAAAGGCATCGACTAACCCCTCAATAGCAAAAAGAGAACCGGCAGACTGAGCTGGTGGCTATGGATCGTCAACCTTGGAGATGTACATGGATGTGCCGGTCGACTTGTGCTGGATTCACTGACGCCTTCGCGAGCAAGCTCGCTCCCACAGGGATCGGAGGTGATCACAGATTTTGTGTACACCTCCGATCCATGTGGGAGCGAGCTTGCTCGCGAATAGGCCTTAACAGACGCTAAGGAATCAAAGACCCTCCAGCTCCGCCATAAGATCATTCAACCGATCCACTTTCTCCTCAGTGATTTCACTGGCCGCCAGCCCATCGATATAGTCGGCCAGTTCCGCAACCGTGCTGCACTCAAACATCGCCCGCAGCGGCACGTCGCGTTGCAAAATTTTCTGCACCCGCGAGGCGATTTGCGTGGCCAGCAACGAGTGCCCGCCGAGTTCGAAGAAGTTGTCGCGCACGCCAACCTGCTCGACCTTCAGCACCTCGGCCCAGATATCTGCCAGGGTTTGCTCCAGCTCGTTGCGCGGCGCCAGGTAATCCAGGCTCTGCAACTGCCCGATCTCCAGTGCCGGCAGGGCTTTGCGATCGAGTTTACCGTTGGCGTTGAGCGGCAGTTGTGCAAGCCACAGCCAGTGCAGCGGCACCATGTATTCCGGCAGTTCGCTGCGCAGGCGTTGCTTGATGCGCTCCAGGCGTTCGCTCGGGTTCAACACAGAATCCGCCGCCACTAAATAGCCGACCAAATGCTTGCCGTTGACGCCTTCCTGCACACCGACCGCCGCATCGCGGACTTCCGGTTGTTCGTGCAGACGCGCTTCGATTTCACCCAGTTCGATCCGGTAACCGCGAATCTTCACCTGATGGTCGACGCGACCAACGTACTCCAGCACGCCATCGCTGCGACGTCGCGCCAAGTCACCAGTGCGATACAAGCGTTCGCCTGGTGCGCCGAACGGGTTCGGCACAAACACCGGCGCGGTGCGCAGCGGATCGCTGACATACCCGCGTCCAACACCGGTGCCGGCCACACACAACTCACCCACGGCGCCCAATGGCACCAATTCCAGCGCGCCATCAAGCAAGTACAACAAGTTGTTGTCGGTGGGCGTGCCGATCGGCAAATAACTGCCGCGAGTCGAGGCCATATCGACGCGGTAGAACGCCACGTCATCCGAGCACTCCGCCGGGCCGTAAGCGTTGACCAGACCAATGTCCGGGTAACGCAGCAGCCATTGGTGCGCCAGTTCCGGCGGCATCGCTTCACCAGTCGGCAGCATCCAGCGCAGGCCGTCGAGGCTCAGGCGATCCGAAGCCAACATGCCCTGAATCAGCGACGGCACACTCTCCAGCACGGTAATACCCTGGGCCTGCAAATGCACCAGCAAACCTTGCGGATCGTGGGCGATAGTGTTCGGTACAATGTCCACCCGCGCCCCGAACAGCGGCGCGGCGAGGAACTGCCAAACCGAAATATCGAAGCTTTGCGAAGCGGTTTGCGCGATCACATCGGCGGCCGTCAGATTCAGGTACGGCAGCTTGCTCAACTGGTTGTTGAGCATGCCGCGCTGCTCGACCATCACGCCTTTCGGCAGACCGGTGGAGCCCGAGGTGTAGATCACATAGGCGAGGTTGTCCGGGCCACTGTGAATGCCCGGGTTTTGCGCCGATGTCGCCAGCGTTTGCACCTCCTCCCATACCAGCAGGCGTGGACGATTGGCGCAGCTGAATTCATCCAGCAAAGTCTGCGCCTGCTCGCGGCACGCTTCGCTGCACACCAGAACCGGGGTGCGGCTCAGCTCAATGATCCGTTGCAGGCGCTGACTCGGCAGACCCGGATCCAGCGGCAGGTAACCCGCGCCAGCCTTGAAGCTGCCGATGATCATGCCCAGCAGATCGAGATTACGCTCGGCCAGCAACGCTACCGGTTGATCCATCTGCACTCCCGCCGCAACCAGTGCATGGCCGAGACGGTTGGCATTGCGGTTCAGCTCGGCATAGCTCAATTGCTGATCGAGGCAACTGGCAGCGATGCGCTGTGGATGCGCCGCAACCTGCGCTTCGAACAGCGAAACGTAGCTCTGCTCCAGCGGATAATCGTGGGCGCTCTGGTTGCAACCGTGGAGCAGGAAGTCCTGCTCCTCACTGCCCAACAACGGCAGATCGGCCATGTCGCCATGGAAACCATCGACCAGCGCCAGCAGCAGACGCTTGAACTCGCCGAGCATGCGCGCGACCGTCGACTCGTCGAAGTAACGCTGGTCATACGACAGGTGCAGCCCAAGGTCATCGCCCGGATAGCACACCGCCGTCAGCGGGAAGTTGGTGTGGGTTCGGCCCGAATCCGAGGTCGCGTTGAGGCTCTGCGCACGGTCCAGTACCGAGACTTCTACCGGTGCGTTCTCGAACACAAAAAGGCTGTCGAACAGTGGCTGGCCTTTCGGCAATTCGCTCTGTTCCTGAATGCTCACCAGCGGCAGGTATTCGTATTCGCGCAGTTGCATGTTGCTGTCGAGCAGACCGCTCAGCCACTGACGCACGCTGGTGCGCTGATCGTCCGCCGGCATCTGCACCCGCAGCGCAATACTGTTGATGAACAGACCGACGGTGCGTTGCATTTCCGGCATTTCCACCGGACGCCCGGCCACGGTCACACCGAACAACACGTCGCGATCACCACTCATGCGCCGCAGCACCAGCGCCCACGCCGCTTGGGCGAAGGTGTTGATGGTCAGTTGATGGGCCTGAGCCAGCTCACGCAAACGGGCGCCGTCTGCAACATCAAGACGGGTGTAGCGGTCACCGACGACCATGCCGCCGCTTTCGCCGGCATGTTCACGCAGGAATGGCCGGTCGCTCGGGATCGGCGTGGTGCGCTCGAACCCTTGCAGGTTCTGCTGCCACCACTGACGCGCCTCGGCCAGGCTCTGGCGTTGCAGCCAGCCGATGTAATCGCGATAACGCGGCGGCACGCTCAGCTGAGCTTCGCGACCTTCGCCAAGCGCAGTGTAGATCTCGAAAAAATCGTTCATCAGCAGCGAACGGCACCAGGCATCGATGAGGATGTGGTGATTGCTCATCATGAACCAGTAGCGCGCCGCGCCGACCTTGATCAGACGCAAGTGGAACGGTGCCTGATTGAGCAGATCGAACCCGGCCTCGCGCTCGCTTTTCAGCAGCGCTTGCAGCTTCGGTTCTTGCTCGGCGTCGCTGATGGCGCTCCAGTCCAGATACTCGATTGGCGTGCGACCCGGCGTGTGAATCACTTGCAGCATGTCCTCGCCAACGTTCCAGCAGAACGACGCCCGCAACGCTTCGTGACGACCGACCACGGCTTGCCACGCCTGAGCGAAACGCTCGGGGTCGAGTTCGCTGTTGATGCGGTAACGATCCTGCATGTAATACAGACCGGTGCCCGGCTCGAGCAAGGTGTGCAGCAACATGCCCTCCTGCATCGGCGTCAGCGGATAGACGTCTTCGATGTGCGCGGCCGGCACCGGCAACGCATCGAGTTGCGCCTGGGTCAGTTTGGCCAGCGGGAAGTCCGACGGCGTCAGACCACCAGCCTCATCTTGCAGGCAATGCTCGATCAGACTTTGCAGTTCGCCCACGTAGGCGTCCGCCAGGTCATTAATGGTCTGCGCCTCGTAACGCTCGGCGCTGAAGGTCCAGCGCAGCAGCAGTTCACCGCCATAGACTTGACTGTCGATGCTCAGTTCGTTCGGCAACGGCGCCTGCGGATCGTGGGCCGCGCCGACCGGTTCATCCAGCGGACGGAACAGCGCATCGCTGCCGAAACTCTGGTCGAACTGGCCGAGGTAGTTGAAGGTGATCGGCGCAGTCGGCAGCGCGGCCATGCTGCGTCGGCTGAGGTCGTCAGCCAGATAACGCAGCACGCCGTAACCGAGGCCTTTGTGCGGCACGGCGCGCAGTTGCTCCTTGATCGCCCTGATCGAAGCGCCCTGCCCGGCGGCCTCTTCGATGTTGTGCGGCATCAGGCGTAATGGATAGGCGCTGGTGAACCAGCCAACAGTGCGAGTCAGGTCGATCTCGTCGAACAGGGTTTCGCGACCGTGGCCTTCCAGTTGAATCAGCGCCGAAGGCTGACCGCTCCAGCGGCACAGCACACGGGCCAACGCGGTCAGCAACAGGTCGTTGACCTGCGTGCGATAAGCACTCGGCGCCTGTTGCAGCAATTGTCTGGTGCGCTCGGCATCGAGACGCACGCTGACGGTTTGTGCGTGCCGATTCTGCTGGCCGCTCTGTGGGTTTTCACAAGGCAGATCAGCGCTCGGGCCGGCCAGTTGGGTCTGCCACCAGTTGAGTTCTTCACGCAGCGATTCGCTGCCGGCGTAGGCCTGCAAACGTGCCGTCCAGTCCTTGAAGGCACTGGTTTTCGCCGGCAGTTTCACCGACTGCCCGGCGTCTAGCTGGCGATACACGGTTTGCAGATCGTCGAGCAAAACGCGCCAAGACACCCCGTCGACCACCAAGTGATGGATGGCGACGAACAGACGTTGCTGACCCTGCGGGCCATCGACCAGCAAGGCACGTAGCAGCGGACCGTTTTCCAGATCAAGACTGCGCTGGGCATCGGCGAACAGCGCCTCGCACTGGTCCATCGATGCGACGCGTAATTGCGACAAAACAACGGCATCCGAGACCGGTTGATGTGCCGCTTGCCACTGGTCACCCACCTCGCTAAAGCGCAAACGCAAGGCGTCATGTTGCTCAATCACTGCCAGCAACGCCTGCTCCAGACACTGCGGTTCCAGCGCCACAGTCGGCTCCAGCAATAACGCCTGATTCCAGTGCTGACGCTCAGGAATATCGGTGTCGAAGAACCAGTGCTGAATCGGCGTCAGACGCGATTCGCCACTCACCAGACCTTGCTCTGCTGTCACCAACTCGGTACGGCTGGCCACAGCGGCGAGGGTTTGCACGGTCTGATGCTGGAACAGATCACGCGGACTGAAATGAACGCCCTGCTGGCGCGCGCGGCTGACCACTTGAATCGACAGAATCGAATCGCCACCCAGCTCGAAGAAGTTGTCGTTGAGGCCAACCTGTTTGACGTTGAGCACTTCGCACCAGATCTGCGCCAGCGTCTGCTCCAGCTCATTGCTCGGAGCGACGTAGTCCTGACGGTTCTGTTCGGGGTCCGGCGCCGGCAGCGCGCGGCGATCCAGTTTGCCGTTGGCGGTGAGCGGCATGCTCGCCAGCAGAATCAGGTGCGTTGGCACCATGTAATCCGGCAGTTGCGCCTTGAGGTGCGACTTCAGTGCATCGCGCAGTTCAGCGTGTTGAGCTTCAGCTTGCTCCGCAATCTCGGTGACAAGATAGCCAACCAGTTGTTTGCCACTTGGCGTTTCCAGCGCCAGCACCACGGCTTCGCGGATCGAGGGGTGATCGAGCAGGCGGGTTTCGATTTCGCCGAGTTCGATACGGAAACCACGGATTTTCACCTGATGGTCGATCCGACCCAAGTATTCGACCAGACCGTCGGCGCGCTGGCGCACCAAGTCGCCAGTGCGATACATGCGTCGGCCATCAGCGGCAAACGGGTCAGCGACAAAACGTTCGGCCGTGATACCCGGACGGTCGTGATAAGCCTGCGCCAGACCCGCGCCACCAACAAACAATTCACCGGTCGCGCCTTGCGGCACCAGCGCCAGATCGGCGTCAAGAATGTACGCCACGCGAGCACCAATCACGCTGCCGATCGGCACACTGCCGGCGCCCTCTTCGAGCACGTCCGGGGCCAGACTGGCCAGTGGCATGACCACGGTTTCAGTCGGGCCATAGGCGTTGAAGAACAGGCTCGGTTTGAACGCCGCACGAATGCGTTGCAGGTGTTCGCCGGTCAACGCTTCGCCGCCGGTGATGATCATCCGCACTGGCAGGATTTCGTTTTGCGTGGCCAGGAACTGCGCCAACTGGCTGCCGTAGCTCGGGGTGAAACCCAGGACGTTGATCCGATGAGTGCGAATCAGCCCGCAGATTTCCTCGGCATCCCACTGACCTTGTGCCCGCAACACGACCTGCGCGCCGCTGAGCAACGGCACCAGCAAACGCTCGGTGGCAGCGTCGAAGTTGATCGAATAGAAGTGCAATTCGCAGTCGTCAGGACGCATGCCAAAACGCTCGATGACGGCTTGGCAATGCATGGCGATTTCGCCGTGAGAAACCACCACGCCTTTCGGTTTACCGGTCGAACCCGAGGTGTAAATCAGGTAGGCCTGATGCTGTGGCAGGCTGATAAATGGCAGCTCGGTGGCCGGGAAATCGGCCAGTGCGGCGCTGTCCTCTTCCAGGCACCAACTCGCCACGCTCGACGGCAAATCGCCGAGGGCGTTGAACATCGCACGATCACTGAGCAGCAGACCGATGCGGCTGTCTTCGATCATGTAATGCAGGCGGTCAAGCGGGTATTCCGGGTCGAGCGGCACATAAGCGCCGCCCGCCTTGAGGATCGCCAGCAGGCCAATGACCATCTCCAGCGAACGCTCGAGCGCCAGACCAACGCGCACTTGCGGGCCAACGCCGCGCTCACGCAGGGCCCAGGCCAGACGATTGGCGCGGGCGTCGAGTTCGGCATAGCTCAACGTCTGCCCGGCGAAGGTCAGCGCTGGCGCATTTTTGCGCAGCAGCGCTTGCTCGGCAAACAGGTGATGTATGCACTGATCGAGACGATGCTCGCCCGGCTCGACGCCGAGGCTGTCGAGCAGATGCTGTTGCTCAGGTTTGTCGAGCAGCGGCAGTTCGCTGAGGCGTTGTTGCGGATCCGCGATCAGCGCCTCCAGCAGATTGCGCCAATGTCTGGCCATGCGCGCGATGGTCGGCTCGTCGAACAGATCGGTGCTATACGTCAGGCAGCAGCCGAGGCGATGGTCGAGGTCAGTGACTTCCAGGTTGAGATCGAACTTGGTCGCCCGCGCGTCGTTGGCCAGGTACTCGACGGTCATGCCGGCGAGCATGCGGCTCTGCTGGAATTCCCAGCGCTGCACGTTGCACATTACCTGGAACAGCGGGTTGTAGGCAGCGCTGCGCGGAGGCTGCAAGGCTTCAACCAAATGATCGAACGGCAGATCCTGATGGGACTGGCCTTCGATCACGGTGTGGCGCACCTGTTCGAACAACGCGCCGACCGACATTTGCCCGTCGAGCTGGCAACGCAGCACCTGAGTGTTGAGGAACGCGCCGATCAGCCCTTCGCTTTCCGGGCGGATACGGTTGGCCACCGGCGCACCGATGCGCAAATCGGTCTGGCCGCTGTAGCGGTAAAGCAGCGTGGCGAGTGCGGCGGTCATGGTCATGAACAGGGTCAGACCGTTTTGCGCATTAAACGCCCGGACTCGCGCAGCAAGGTCATCACTGAGGTCAAAACGGAACAGTTCACCCTGATGGCTCTGCACCGGCGGACGCAGACGGTCACCGGGCAACTCAAGCAGCGGATGTTCGCGGCCCAGTTGCGCCGTCCAGTAATCGAGCTGACGCTGACGCTCGCCGGACTCCAGCCAGTTGCGCTGCCAGACGCTGTAGTCGAGGTACTGCACCGGCAACGGCTCCAGCGGCGAATCGCGATCGTCGACGAAGGCTTCGTACAGCGCGCTGAGTTCGCGGGCGAAAATGTCCATCGCCCAACCTTCGGTGACGATGTGATGCAGGGTCAGGACGAAGTAATGCTCATGCTCGGCGGTCTTGACCAGACAAGCGCGCAGCAGCGGACCGGTTTCCAGATCAAACGGCAGATGCGCTTCTTCGTCGGCCAGTTGCTGGACTTCTTGCTCACGAACCTCAGCCGCGAGTTTGGAGAAATCCTTCCAGCCCATGCGCATGCCAGACTCGGCATGCACCTGCTGACGGGCCACGCCATCGACACTCGGGAACGTCGTGCGCAGGGTTTCGTGACGCAGGATCAGCGCCTGCAATGCCGCCTCGAAATGCTCGACGTGCAACACGCCACGCAGGCGCGCCATGCCGCCGACGTTGTACGCCGGGCTGTCCGGTTCCATCTGCCAGAGGAACCACATGCGTTGTTGCGAATAGGACAACGGCACTGGTTGGCTGCGGTCGACATTTTCAATCGGCGGCTGTTTGTTGGTGCGACCGCTGACCTGGATCAGACGGATCTGTTCGGCGAAATCACCGAGCTCGCTGTGCTCGAACAAGGCGCGCAACGGCAATTCGACGTCGCAGGTCTGACGGGTGCGCGAGATGATTTGCGTGGCCAGCAGCGAGTGGCCGCCGAGGGCGAAGAAATCGTCACGCAGGCCGACTTGCGCCAGGCCCAGCACTTCGCGCCAGATCGCGGCAATCTGTTGCTCCAGTTCGGTGACTGGCACGACATGCTCACGTGCTTGCCATTGCGGTTCGGGCAACGCGCGGCGGTCGAGTTTGCCGCTTGGGCTCAGGGGCATTGCGTCGAGGCGCATCAGTTGCGCCGGGACCATGTATTCCGGCAACTCGGCGGCCAGTGCGGTTTTCAGGCGAGCGATTTGCGCGTCTTGATCTTCGCTGGCGTCGGTCGCAGTGAAGTAGCCAACCAGTTGTGCGCCAGCAGCGGTTTCACGCACCAGCACCACGGCTTGAGCAACACCGATCTGCGCGAGCAGACGTGCTTCGATTTCTTCCGGTTCGACACGAAAGCCACGCAGTTTGACCTGCTGATCGAGACGGCCGAGGTATTCGATCACGCCATCGACAGCCCAGCGTGCGCGGTCGCCGGTTCGGTACAAGCGAGCGCCCTGCTCACCTAATGGGTCGACGATAAAACGTTCGGCGGTCAGTGACGGGCGACCGAGATAACCACGCGCCAGACCGATACCGCTGATGCACAGCTCACCCGGCACGCCCACAGGCACAGGATTGAGATCGGCGTCGAGCACGCGGCAGACCACGTTACCCAGCGGCCGGCCAATGGGCGAGCGCTCGCCATCAGCGCTGGTGCAATGCCAGTGGGTGACGTTGATCGCGGTTTCAGTCGGGCCATAACGGTTGTGCAGTAGCACCGCTGGCAGTTGCGCCAGGGCACGATTGCGCAGCTCCGCCGGCAAGGCTTCGCCACCGGAGAAAACCCGGCGCAGGCTGGTGCATTCAGCGCTTAGCGGCTCGTCGATGAACAGCGAGAGCAGCGGCGGCACGAAGTGCAGCGTGGTCACGCCATATTGCTGCACAAGCTGCGCAATGCGATGCGGGTCACGGTGCTCACCCGGTGCAGCAATCAGCAGGCGCGCCCCCGTGATCAGCGGCCAGAAGCATTCCCACACCGACACGTCGAAACTGATCGGTGCTTTTTGCATCAGCACGTCGCTGTCGTTCAGGCGATAAGTGCTCTGCATCCATTGCAACCGTTCAGCCAATGCCGCGTGGGTGTTGCCGACGCCTTTCGGTTGACCGGTGGAGCCGGATGTGTAAATCACGTAGGCAAGGTTGTCGCCGTGCAGATGCAGACCCGGTGCCTGGCTTGGCCAGTTCTCCAGATGCAGGGCATCCATGGCGATGACGCTGACGCCTTCGCTGGCCGGCAAGCGATCGAGCAATTCAGTCTGCGTCAGCAGCAATTCGACGCCGCTGTCGCTGAGCATGTAGGCCAGACGCTCAGCCGGGTAATCCGGATCGAGCGGGACATAAGCGCCGCCCGCCTTGATGATCGCCAACAGGCCGATCAGCAGTTGCGGCGAGCGCTCGGCCGCGATGGCCACGCAGACATCCGGGCCGACACCTTTGTCGCGCAGGTAATGCGCGAGGCGGTTGGCTTGCGTGTGCAACTCGGCAAAGTCGAGACTGCCGCCCTTCCACACCAGCGCGGTGCGTTGCGGGGTCAGGCGCAGTTGTTCGTTGAGCAATTCAGGCAGCCATTGTTGCGCCGGAGTACACGGGGCGCTGCTCCAATCTGTTTGCTGATCGCGTTCGCTGGCGGTCAACAGTTGCAGATCACCGATGGCGTTGTGCGGACGCTCGCAGACGTTGCGCAAAAGATTACTGAAATGCTCCGCCAGACGCCCGATGGTCGCGGTGTCGAACAGCTCATCGGCATAGTCGAAGGACAAGGTCAGGCGACCGTTGCGGTCTTCTTCACTGTGCAATTGCAGGTCGAACTTGGCCTCGCGGCTGTGCCACGACAACTCTTCGGCAAGCAGACCGGGCAGGCGTTTGAGTGCGCTGAGGTCACGTTGCTGATGGTTGAACATGACCTGGAACAAACCTTGTTCGCGGGCCTGCGGGAAGGCTTCGAGCAGTTGTTCGAACGGCAAGTCCTGATGGGCTTGTGCGCCGAGTGCCGCCTCGCGGGTTTGCGCCAGCAACTCGATAAACGACAGACGCGAATCAACGTCGGCGCGCAGCACCTGAGTGTTGATGAAAAAGCCGATCAGGCCTTGGGTTTCCAGGCGCGGACGGTTGGCATTGGGCACGCCCACGCGGATATCGCGCTGACCGCTGTAACGGTGCAATAGGCTCTGGAACGCCGCGAGCAACAACATGAACGGTGTTGCATCGTGCGCCTGGGCCGTCTGTCGGATGGCATCGCTGAGGCTGATGCTCAGACGTACGCTGTGGCGCGCGGCACTGCGAATGCGCTGCGCCGAACGCGGGTGATCGGTGGCCAGTTCCAGCGTCGGATGTTCATCGCCCAACTGTGCTTTCCAGTAGGCAAGCTGCCGCTCAGCCTCGCCTTGCGCCAGCCATTGGCGCTGCCAACTGCCGTAATCGGCGTACTGGGTTGGCAATGGCGCGAGCTCGGCGCGCTGGCCTTGGGATGCGGCGGCGTACAGGCGCGAGAATTCATCGATCAACACGTTCAGCGACCAGCCGTCGGCGATGATGTGGTGCATCGTCACCAGCAGTTGGTGATCTTCGTCATCAAGACGAATCAGCGTCACCCACAGCAGCGGGCCTGTTTCCAGATCGAACCGGGTACGTGCTTCGTCCTCGCGGATTTGCTCAGCGCGCGCTTCCCGCTCATGGGTTGGCAGGTCGCTGATGTCGATCCGTTGCAGGTTGAATTCAGCCGCAGCATCAATTTGCTGCAGCGCCACGCCGTCGCGCTCGAAGAAGCGCGTGCGCAGGGATTCGTGGCGTTCGATCAGTTGCTGGAAGCTTGCGCGCAAGGCGTCTTCATCGAGCCCGCCGCGCAGACGCAGCGCACCCGGAATGTTGTAGGCGCTGCTTCGCGGGTCGAGTTGCCAAGTGATCCACAAGCGGTTTTGCGCCAGCGATTGCGGCATCGGCTCAGTGCGCGACAGGGCGTTGATTTCGCCTTGAGCACTGCCGCCATCCTGTTGTTGCTGGGCCACGGCGGCGGCGAACGCGGACAGCGTCGGCGCTTCGAAAAGTACACGCAGGCTCAGCTCCAGACCGAGCGCTTCGCGCACTCGGGCGATCACTTGCGTGGCGGCAATCGAGTTGCCGCCGAGCAGGAAGAAGTGATCGTCGGTATTGACCTGTTTGACGTTCAGTTGCTCGGCCCAGATGTTGCCGATCAGGGCTTCGAGTTCGGAAGCTTGCAGGGACGATTGGGCACTTGCCGCTTCAGCCGACGGGAACACCGCGTAGCTGTCGAGGCTGCCATCGGCAAGACGATTTCGACAGGCCGAACGCTGCAATTTGCCGCTGGAGGTTTTTGGTAATGCGCCGGGATTGAGCAGGACCACCACGCTCGGCGCTTGCTGGTAAGCCTCCGCCACAGCTTGGCGGATGGCTTTGATCAGCGCTTCTGGCGGGAGGATTTTCTGCACGCTGCGGCTGATTTCCGCCGCGATGCCGATGCCTTCTTCGCCATCCTGCGTCACCGCAAATGCGGCGACCCGGCCCTTGCGCACCACTTCTACTTCGCTTTCGACCGTCTTCTCGATGTCCTGCGGATAGAGGTTATGGCCGCGCACGATCAACATGTCTTTAAGGCGACCGGTGATGAACAGTTCACCGTTACGCATGAACCCCAGGTCACCGGTGCGTAGCCAGGTGCGGCCGGCGTGCTGGACGAAAGTCTTGGCGCTGGCCTCGGGGTTGCGCCAGTAACCGTGAGCGATGCTCGGGCCAGCCGCCCAGACTTCGCCGACGGCATTGTCGGCGAGTTCTTCAAGACGTGTTGGCTCGACGATCAACACCGCGTGCTCTGGCTGGCTGATGCCGCAACTCATGATCGCGCTGCCGTCACCCGGCTCGGCACGGTTTTGCGCCAAGGCCTGATCATCCACGCGTAGCACAGGGATGCCCCTGCCGCGCGGCGTGCCGGCGACGAACAGCGTGGACTCGGCCAGACCGTAGGACGCCATGAAGCTGTCGGCACTGAAACCACACGCCGCGAATTTTTCGGCGAAACGTTCGTTGGTGTCGAGACGGATCGGCTCGGAACCGGAATAGGCCACGCGCCAGCGGCTCAGGTCGAGACGTTCCAGCGCCGATTCGCTGACCCGTTCGCTGCACAAACGGTAGGCAAAATCCGGCCCGCCGCTGATGGTGCCGCCGTATTGGCTGATCGCTTCAAGCCAGCGCAATGGCCGGCCAAGGAAGTACGCCGGCGACATCAGGATGCATGGCACGCCGCTGAAAATCGGCTGCAACAAACCGCCGATCAAACCCATGTCGTGGTACAGCGGCAGCCAGCTGACGATGACGTCGTCCGGGTTCACGTCGATGCCGAAACCGTGGCGAATCAGCAACTCGTTGGCGACCAGATTGCCGTGGCTGACCTGCACGCCTTTGGGCAGCGCGGTCGAGCCGGAGGTGTATTGCAGGAAGGCGATGTGATCGGCCGGCAGACTCGGTTCAACCCAGCGCTCAGCCAAAGCGCTGTCGAGCGTATCGACGCACAACAGCGGCGGCGCGCCTTCGATCTGTTGCAAGGCGTCGCGCAGGTCGGCGCTGGTCAGCAACAGCCGCGGTTCGGCGTCGGCAATGATCGACAGCAGGCGCTCTTGATGATGACGACGGGTCGATTCCGGCGGGTAGGCCGGCACCGCGATCACACCGGCGTACAGGCATCCGAAGAACGCAGCGACGTAATCCGCCCCACTGGGAAACAACAACACCGCGCGATCGCCGAATTCGGCTTCGCCCTGCAACGCAGCGGCAATGGTGCGCGCACGCAGGTCCAGTTCGCGATAGCTGAGTACCACAGCCTGCTCTTCGTTTTCGGCCAGAAAACGCAAGGCCAGCCGATCCGGCGTCAGGGCCGCGCGGCGCTGGAGGGCTTGGACCAGGGTGCTGGGGAGTTCGAACGCGTCGGTCATGAGGTTTCCTGCCTGAATTCGGCTTGCTAGTGGAATCGGGTTGCTGTGACACGCCCTTCCAGGGCATGCAGGACACGGTCTACGCCGACCGCGCAAGGCATGGGAATGCTGTCTGGCCGGGACTCGTTATCCGGAACCATTCACCAATGAGAACGGATGACGTCTTGAAATAATTAGTCGGCAGGCTGGATCGCCAATGGGGTCGGGGTGCGGCGGCGTGTCGCAGTTCTCAGATCGCACTATTTCAATGGATTGTTTCTCTTTCTCATTTGACAATCATTATCATTCAACATAATTTGTCGCTCGATGTGTAGGGCAGCCCGCCCCCAGGCGCCCCACTAACCTATTGGCAGTAAGGTGATTTCCATGACGGAACAAGTATCCACAAGCAGGTGCGATTCACCGCTACTTCAGGCATTCGTCGACAATCGACTGATTCTGGTCAAGATTGCAGCACGCATTACCGGCTGCCGTTCACGCGCCGAAGACGTGGTGCAAGATGCGTTTTTCCGACTGCAATCGGCACCGCCGATCACTTCGTCGATCAAGGCTCAATTGAGTTATCTGTTCCAGATCGTGCGCAACCTTGCAATCGATCACTACCGCAAACAGGCGCTGGAACAGAAGTACTCCGGCCCTGAGGAGGAAGGGTTGAACGTGGTCATTCAAGGTGCTTCGCCGGAAATCTCGCACATCAACTTCTCGACCCTGGAAAACATCGCCGATGCGCTGACCGAGCTGCCGAGTCGCACGCGCTATGCGTTCGAGATGTATCGACTGCACGGTGTGCCGCAGAAAGACATCGCCAAGGAGCTCGGCGTATCGCCGACCTTGGTCAACTTCATGATCCGTGATGCGCTGGTGCACTGCCGCAAGGTGTCGGGCAATCGTCGGGATCCGGTGGCTGTGGGGCGGCGATAAGAACCCGATTCGGCGTCAAGCCATTCGCGAGCAAGCTCGCTCCCACAGTGGATTTGTGAACGCCACAGATCCCATGTGGGAGCGAGCTTGCTCGCGAAAGCAGCCTCAAGATCACCCATAATCTTGAGACTGATCACCTCACGCCAAACTGCACCGATCAAAAAACCGCTCACGCCCCAGCATCATCAGCGCCGCACGTTTGTGCGGGAAGTCGAACTCTTTTTCGCAGTGAAAGCACTGGTTTTGCATGTAGCCGATCATCTTCGCGTTGTCGGCACGCGGTTCGGCGACCACGCGCTGAGTACGCGGATCATCCAGAAACAAGTAATGCACCAGCGCCGATAACCAGCTCGCCACTTTGTGCGGGCCACGGTGCGCCTCCTCCCCCACCAGCATGTGAATGCCACGGTCGTAATTATCGGCGTCGTAGAACGGCGCGATGCGATCTTCCTTGGCCCAATACGCTTCGAAATAGGCAAACGGCTGATCGTCGAAACAGCCGATCAACGTCAGCGTGTGCGGATCGGCGTCGAGTTTGCTCAGGTATTCGCGATGCTTTTCAAGACTGCCCTGTTCTTCCCAGAAACTGGCCACGCGCGGGTTGTTCTGCCAGCGATTGAAGCGCGGCAGGTCTTCTTCGATCTCGACCGTGCGCAGGGAAATCCATGCGCCAAGGCGCGCATCAAAACGCCGATAGACTTCACCGCGCGGCTTCACCGGTCGTAGCGGATGGCGCTTGCCAGCGCTGATGAGCATTTGTTGCGGATAGCTGCCTGGCAGCGAGGTGCCGAGCCACGGTTGCGGCAGTTGCCAGAACAGCGTGCGCTCACTGCGGTATTCGCCGGCCACTTCGGTGTTCACCAACAAACCACTGAGCAAGGCTTCGGTTGGCGGCCTGTCGAGTTGCCAAGTCAATTGCTGGCACGCCGGATCCCGAGCGAACAACCAATAACAGGCTGCCCACATGGCTTGCCCCGGCGGCAAAGCGAAGCGCTCATCGATCTGGATCGACCCTATGCCCTTGCGATCAAGGCGCAGACGAATCAGCGGTTTCCCGTCCAGGCTCAGGCTCAAACAGTTTTCGGTTGCATCGGCTACCAACTGGCTGCCCGAAGGCAGGGCCAGGGCAGTCAGGTCATTCAGATTGGACATGGGTCGGGCTCACGATAATCGTCGACAGTTCAACGATGGGACGTGAGCCGAGGGCAAAAAATTAAGCTCATTTGCAAAAAAACTTAATCTTCGTCCCCTGAGTAAACTTCCTTCAATCGAATACGTGTCACATCGTAATCATTCCCAATTTGTGAATCGACATGACTTACCAGACGGAGTTGGATGGTATTTGAGTTGGCAATGAAGGTATTACCTACTGTGATCCATGTCCGCGATGTAAGGGGCGCCGGTTCTACAATGATCGACTCATCGCTTTCCAACGAAAGTATCGGCACCGGATTAGTATAATGATTTCGCCGAAGTTCCAGAGTAAACTCATAACAACGACCCGGCTCCAGATACCCATAATCCTTGAATAGATGAGTGCCGTTGTTGGGTCTTGTAGATCCCCAATTAAATAGATAATGCCCAGTGGCATCACTCTTCACAACGAGATCTCTCGGATTCGCCGCGGCAGGTCCTTTCTTCCAACTGTTCCACCCCGTCTGGCCGAAATCTGTGTAGTCATTGAGTAACTGATACGGCCCCTGACGAATATTATGAGTCGTACGCGGAAGTTCCTGAGCAGTCTCAGTATCTGACTGACCGCCATATGTGAGAAAGCACTCAACAGTCAATGCTGAATAATCATCCAGGAAGAACAGCCATCCTCGAGGAATACTCAGCTGAATACCCTCGACGAGGTGACGTTCCTCAATCTCTGCCGCCTCCAAAAGTGAAAGCACTGTCTCGGAGGGGTGGTTACGTTGGCCCACAACACGAACCCACATCTTCTGACCCACTGCAAAAAAAGGTGGTGGGGCTAATGTGACTACCGCATCATGCGAAAAACTGCGCAGATCCAGCCATTCAGTTCCATCGATAAAAGTCACATCTGGAAGAACCGGGGCAGGGAGATCAGACGTATCCAGATATTGCACCTGAAGTTCAAGTTTCTGTGATTCCCATGAGGTATTGCCTCGCAAAACCATATACCAGACAAATATGGTTTCACCGATGCAGGCACCAATCGTGCGGGCAAGAATATCAAAATCAACGGTTCCACTTTCACTACCTTGTTTTTCCTCGAAAGTGGGAATCCCTATACCTGCCGGTCCTTCGCAATGAAGAACTATGGTATCAGTCGTCTCCATTTTATATTTAACGGTCGCTGTTGCTCCATCAAGAGCGTCCATTGGATAGAGCGTATTGTTAGTAAGCGCTTCTTTTACTTCGGGGACTGGTAAATCCATTTCCATGAAAGGTGTCATTACTCAAACTCCTGCAAGATAAGTGCGTACACCGAGTGTCAGGTACGATCACGATTCAAACAGGAATACTCCGACTCCACTACTGTCAGATCTGACAGGTTAAAAGCTGTTCGTTGGGTGGTAGACTGGCGTGTTCAGGATACCAACAGCATCTCAGTCAGTGATCATGCACCGGCACCACGGCAATCCGGTATGGATCGAAAATCTTCAGCATCTCGCCGTTGTCGCGCAGGCCTTGCAGCAGTTTGCTGAACGCTTCGCTGGTAATCGGCGCGGTCGGGCGCAGGATGGCGTAGTGGTGGTAGACCTGATCGATGCGTTGCGACACCAGCAATTCATCGCGCACTTGTTCGTTACGCAGCAGGTAATCACTCAAATACGAGCGTGTCACCAAGGCAACATCCGCGCGCCCGCGTAGCACCATCAACAGGTTGCTGTCGTGGGAATAGGTCAGCGTGGCCTTGAAGTTTTGCGCAAGAAATTTCGGGTCGGCATTGAAGTTGGCGAACTCGTAGTGATAGCCACTGAACAGCGCCAGACGCTTGCCGCCGAGATCGGCAAAATAGTTCTGCTGCCGGCCTTCTTCGCGTTGCGCGACAAAAATCTCGGCGTCCTCAAGCCCCATATCGACGTCGTTATGCGGAATTTCCTTCCAGCCCCAGTCGGGGTTCTCGAAGATCGCCATGTCGATCCGGCCCTGCTTGAAATCACCGAAACGACGCGGAATGGAAGTCGGCACAAGGACGAACTGATAGTCGCTTTGCAGCCGGTTCAAGGCCTCGACCAACTGCGGCAACAGACCGGTGTCGGCACCGTTTTCGGGGCGAATTGTATAAGGCGGAAAGTGCGCTGCACCGACCCGAACCAATTGCGCTGCCTGAGCGGGTAATACCCATAATGCAGCCAGCGCTGCGAGCAACAACCCCGCGGCCGTCCGACTTGGCAAAGACTTCAAAACACCCCACTCCCCGAAAAAATACCGATCAATGCATTCAAGCTAGGCGGTTTCGCCCAGTTAGCCAGTTTCCCGGCCGGATAGAAAGCGCTTCAACGCTCTTCAAGAACCAGAATCAACGCCTCATCAGCCAACTGATCAAGGCTCAGACTGCCGCCAGCACGGAACCAGGTGGTGGTCCAGGACAGCGCGCCGGTGAGGAAACGCCGCGTGACAAATACGTCCCCGCGAATAAACCCGGCAACCTTGGCTTCACCGAGCACCTGTAACCAGATGTCCTCATAAACATCGCGCAAGGCGAGGACTTTCGCCTGGCCATCCTCAGACAACGAGCGCCACTCGTAGACCAACACCGCCATGGCTTCACCGCTGCCGCCCATGATCGACTGCAACTCACAGCGAATCAGCGCCAACACGCGCTCGCGCACACTGACCGCATCGGCAAGCGCAGCGCGCATCAATGCAGTGTTATAGCGGATGGTTTCCTCCATCACTGCACGCAGGATTTCGTCCTTGCTTTTGAAGTGATGAAAAATGCTTCCCGACTGAATGCCCACCGCGCCGGCCAGATCGCGCACCGTGGTGCGCTCATAACCTTTGTTGCGGAACAGGTGAGCCGCCACTTGCAGCAGTTTGCCGCGGGCGCTGTCCGGGTCGGTCAATTGGCCTTCGTCGACCAATTCGCGCATAACCCTCAGGGCTTTTTGCTCGTCCACCCGTTCTCTCCTACAGTCGATCAGTCTGTTGCCCCCTGAAACCGCAGGGTTGCGCGCAATTTAAGCCGCCGAAGGCAACCAAGCAAGCGCTCGGGCAGAAGATATTTCAGCTGTTTACAAACCAAGCGCTTGCTTGGTAGCCTCCAGACACTTCTGTCGCAGGTCCCTGAGTCGGAGATAAAAATGCCAACCACCGTCCGCATCGGATGCGCCAGTGCTTTCTGGGGTGACACCTCCACCGCCGCCGCGCAGCTTGTGGACGGTGGAAACCTGGATTATCTGGTGTTCGATTACCTGGCCGAGATCACCCTTTCGATCATGGCCGGCGCGCGCATGAAGGATCCGCAGGGCGGGTTTGCCAGCGACTTCATCGACGTCCTCTCCCCGCTGCTGCCGCAACTGGCCGAGCAGAATATCCGCGTCATCAGCAACGCCGGCGGGGTCAATCCACAGGCCTGCGCGGCCGCACTGCAAGCTGTTTGCGACAACGCCGGCATCAAGCTGAAAATCGCCGTGCTGCTGGGCGACGACCTGCAACCACAATTCAAGCAACTCGCCTCTCAGGGCATCAGTGAAATGTTCACCGGCGCGCCATTGCCACCGATGTGCGTCTCAACCAACGCCTACCTCGGCGCACCGGGCATCGTCGAAGCGCTGCGCCTGGGTGCGGACATCGTCATCACCGGGCGCGTGGTCGACAGCGCCGTAGTCAGTGCCGCGCTGGTGCATGAATTCGGCTGGTCGTGGCACGAATACGACAAACTCGCCCAAGCCGCATTGGCCGGACACATCATCGAATGTGGCGCGCAGTGTACCGGCGGCAACTTCACCGACTGGCGCGACGTGCCGGATTACGAGCACATCGGTTTTCCAATCGTTGAAGTCAGCGCCGACAGCCAGTTCATCGTCAGCAAGCCCGAGGGTTCCGGTGGCCTGATCACGCCGCTGACCGTCGGCGAACAGATGCTCTACGAAATCGGCGACCCGCAGGCCTATTTGCTGCCCGACGTGATCTGCGATTTCACTCAGGTCAAACTTCAGCAACAAGGCAAGAACGCGGTACATGTGCATGGCGCCAAAGGCCTGCCACCCAGCGACAAATACAAGGTCAGCGCGACGCATCCTGAGGGCTTTCGCTGCACCGCCAGTTGCCTGATCGCCGGCATCGATGCGGTGGAAAAGGCGCGGCGCGTCAGTCAGGCGATCATCGACAAAACGTCGGAAATGTTCAGCCTGCGCGGCTGGGCGCCCTACAGCGAAACCAACATCGAACTGCTCGGCGGCGAAGCAACCTATGGCCCTCACGGGCAGCGCCACGACACCCGCGAAGTGGTGATCAAACTTGCCGTGCGCCATCCGAGCAAACAGGCACTGGTCCTGTTCTCCCGGGAAATCGCCCAAGCCGCGACTGGCATGGCGCCAGGACTGACCGGTATCGTCGGCGGACGACCGACGGTGTATCCGGTGATTCGTCTGTTCTCGTTCCTGATCGACAAAAGCGTCTGCACCCTGCACATCGACTTGGCGGGTGAAAAACACCTGTGTGCCCTGCCCTCCGTGACCGCATTCGACAGCCAGGACTTGCCAATCGCTGATCAACCACCCAAACCCCAAGGGCGCGCCGATGCCAGCGTGCCGTTGGTGAAACTGGCCGTGGCGCGCTCCGGTGACAAGGGCAACCACAGCAACATCGGCGTCATGCCGCGCAAGCCCGAGTACCTGCCGTGGATCGCCGAAGCATTGACGCCAGCGGTGATCGTCGACTGGATGAGCCACGTTCTCGACCCGATTCACGGCCGGGTCGAGCGCTGGTATCTGCCCGGCACCCACAGCCTGAACTTTCTATTGGAAAACGCCCTCGGCGGTGGTGGCGTGGCCAGTCTGCGCATCGATCCGCAAGGCAAAGCCTTCGCCCAGCAACTCTTGGAAATCCAGATCCCGGTGCCACAGAGCATCGCCGAACAGCTCGACTAGAGGATGGTTTGCATGGCTTACGCGTCGATTTTCAATGCCGATCTGTTCAGCGGCCAGACCCTCATCGTCACTGGCGGCGGCAGCGGTATCGGCCGCTGCACCGCCCACGAACTGGCAGCGCTCGGCGCCCATGTGCTGCTGGTCGGGCGCAAACCTGAAAAGCTGCAAAAAGTCGCCGCCGAAATCACCGAGGACGGTGGTCGCGCGCACTGGCAGGCTTGCGATATCCGCGATGAGGAAGCGGTCAAGCAACTGGTCCGCGAATTGATCGCTGAACACGGACCGATCCACGGACTAGTCAACAATGCCGGCGGCCAATACCCCGCGCCGTTGGCCTCGATCAATCAGAAAGGTTTCGAAACCGTGCTGCGCACCAATCTGGTCGGCGGTTTTCTGATGGCGCGGGAAGTGTTCAACCAGTCGATGAGCAAACACGGCGGCAACATCGTCAACATGCTCGCCGACATGTGGGGCGGCATGCCCGGCATGGGCCACTCCGGCGCGGCGCGTGCGGGCATGGATAACTTCACCAAAACCGCCGCGTTCGAGTGGGGTTACGCCGGGGTGCGGGTCAACGCGGTGGCGCCGGGCTGGATTGCTTCCAGCGGCATGGACACCTACGAAGGCGCGTTCAAAGCGGTGATCCCGACCCTGCGTGAACATGTGCCACTCAAGCGCATCGGCACCGAGTCTGAAGTCAGCGCTGCGATCGTTTTTCTGCTCAGCCCGGCGGCGGCGTTCATCAGTGGCAGCACGCTGCGCATCGACGGCGCGGCCAGCCTCGGCAGTCGTGCGTGGCCGCTGCACAAGGCGACTCACAGTGAGTCGTTCAATGGTTTTCACCGCGCCTATTTACCCGAAGTGCTACGTCCCGATGTACCCAAGGACAAGGAGTAAGCCATGGCGCAGATCCAGTCCCGACTCGACCCGCACAGCGAGGCGTTCGCCCGCAACCGTGCCGCGATGCTTACCGCCATCGAGCAAGTGCAACAACTCGAACAGAACCTGTTGAACAAGGCTGCCGAGGCCAAGGCGAAATTCGACAAACGCGGGCAATTGCTGCCCCGCGAACGTCTCAATCTGCTGCTCGACCCCGGCGCACCTTTCCTCGAACTGGCCAGCCTCGCCGGTTACAAACTGCATGACGACAAGGACGGCAGCGCTGCCGGCGGCGGCTTGATCGCTGGCATCGGTTACGTGTCAGGCATACGCGCAATGGTCGTTGCCAATAACAGCGCAATCAAGGGCGGCACGATCTCGCCCAGTGGCCTGAAAAAATCCCTGCGCCTGCAACAGATCGCCCAAGAGAACAAACTGCCGGTGATCACCCTCGCCGAAAGCGGCGGTGCCAACCTCAACTACGCCGCGGAGATTTTCGTCGAAGGTGCGCGCAGCTTTGCCAATCAGGCACGGATGTCGGCGATGGGGTTGCCGCAGATCACTGTTGTGCATGGCTCGGCCACGGCGGGCGGCGCCTATCAACCGGGCTTGTCTGATTACGTGGTGGTGGTGCGCGGCAAGGCCAAACTGTTTCTCGCCGGCCCGCCATTGCTCAAAGCCGCGACCGGCGAAGTGGCGACCGATGAAGAACTGGGCGGCGCCGAGATGCACGCGCAGGTCGCCGGCACGGCCGAGTATCTGGCCGAGAACGATGCCGATGGCGTGCGTCAGGTGCGCGAGATCCTGCGGATGCTGCCATGGAACGAGCAACTGCCGTGGCTACCGGAGCCGCAATACAAAGAGCCGCTCTACCCTGTCGAGGAACTGCTCGGGTTGATCCCGGACGATCCAAAAAAGCCCTACGACGTGCGCGAAATCATTGCGCGAATCGCCGACGAATCGAACTTCCTCGAGTTCAAAGGCGAGTTCGATCAGCAAACCATTTGCGGCCAGTTGAAAATCCAGGGCCGCGCCTGTGGCTTCATCGGCAACAACGGCCCGATCACGCCAAAGGGTGCGAGCAAAGCTGCACAGTTCATTCAACTGTGCGATCAGAGCCAGACGCCACTGCTGTTTTTCCACAACACCACGGGGTTCATGGTCGGCACCGAGTCCGAGCAGCAAGGGGTGATAAAACACGGTTCGAAACTGATTCAAGCGGTGGCCAACGCCCGGGTGCCTAAACTGACAATGGTCGTCGGTGGCTCCTACGGTGCCGGCAACTATGCGATGTGCGGGCGCGGTCTCGATCCACGGTTCATTTTCGCCTGGCCCAACAGCCGCACGGCGGTGATGGGCGGCGCGCAGGCTGGCAAAGTGCTGCGCATCGTCACGGAAGCCAAACAGCTCAAGGACGGCCTGGTGCCGGACCCGAAAGTGCTCGACATGCTGGAACAGGTCACCGCGCAGAAACTCGACAGCCAGTCCACCGCGCTGTATGGCAGTGCCAACCTGTGGGACGACGGGCTGATCGATCCGCGTGACACCCGCACCCTGCTCGGCTATCTGCTGGATATTTGCCACGAAGCCGACATTCGCGCGCTGCAACCCAACAGCTTCGGCGTCAGCCGGTTCTGACCGCAACGGACTCACGGAGAACAATAAAAATGATCTTCACCCCGGAACACGAAGCACTGCGCCGCACCGTCCGCCAGTTTGTCGAACACGAGATCAACCCGCACGTCGAAGAATGGGAAAAGGCCGGACGCTTTCCGATCCACGAGATCTTCCGCAAGGCCGGCGACCTCGGCCTGCTGGGCATTTCCAAGCCGGAAAAATTCGGCGGCATGGGCCTCGACTACAGCTATTCGATTGTCGCGGCCGAAGAGTTCGGCACCATTCATTGCGGCGGCATTCCGATGTCGATCGGCGTGCAGACCGACATGTGCACGCCGGCGCTGGCGCGGTTCGGCTCAGATGAACTGCGTGAAGAATTCCTCCGCCCGGCGATCACCGGCGAGCAGGTTGGCTGCATCGGCGTGTCGGAAGTCGGCGCCGGTTCGGACGTTGCCGGGTTGAAAACCACGGCGCGCAAGGACGGTGACGACTACGTGATCAACGGCAGCAAGATGTGGATCACCAACTCGCCGAGTGCCGATTTCATCTGCCTGCTGGCCAACACGTCGGATGACAAACCGCACATCAACAAGTCGCTGATCATGGTGCCGATGAACACGC
Source organism: Pseudomonas sp. NPDC098747 (assembly GCF_044760045.1). Taxonomy (NCBI): domain Bacteria; kingdom Pseudomonadati; phylum Pseudomonadota; class Gammaproteobacteria; order Pseudomonadales; family Pseudomonadaceae; genus Pseudomonas; species Pseudomonas sp. NPDC098747. Next base: position 50,030 of record NZ_JBIWAL010000017.1, read on the forward strand.
CCGGGATCAGCCTCAGCTCGCATCTGGACAAGCTCGGCATGCGCAGCTCGGAAACCGCGCAGGTGTTTTTCGACGATGTCCGTGTGCCGCAACGCAACCGCATCGGCCATGAAGGCGCAGGCTTCATGATGCAGATGTTGCAGTTTCAGGAAGAACGCCTGTTCGGCGCGGCGAACATGATCAAAGGCCTGGAATATTGCGTCGACAGCACCATCGAGTATTGCAAGGAACGCAAGACCTTCGGCAATGCACTGATCGACAATCAGGTCATTCATTTCCGCCTCGCCGAATTACAGACTGAAATCGAATGCCTGCGCGCGCTGGTTTATCAGGCCACCGAGCAATACATCAGAGGCCAGGACGTTACCCGACTGGCGTCGATGGCCAAGCTCAAGGCCGGCCGGCTCGGCCGCGAAGTCAGCGACAGTTGCCTGCAATATTGGGGCGGCATGGGCTTCATGTGGGACAACCCGGTGGCCCGTGCCTATCGCGATGTGCGGCTGGTATCGATTGGCGGCGGCGCGGACGAAATCATGCTGGGGATCATCTGCAAACTGATGGGCACCCTGCCGGGGAAAAAGAAATGAGCAGCCTGCCCGAGTGCCAGACGTTGCTTCTGGAATTGCATGGCGGTGTGCTGCACATCACCCTCAATCGCCCGGACAGCCGCAATGCGATGAGCCTGAAAATGGTCAGCGAACTGCGCGCGGTGTTGGCAGCCGTTCGCGACGACCGTGCTGTTCGGGCCTTGGTGCTCAGCGGTAGCGGCGGACATTTCTGTGCTGGCGGCGACATCAAGGACATGGCCACTGCCCGCGCCGAGGGAGCCGAGGCTTACCGTGATTTGAACCGGGCGTTCGGCGCGCTGCTGGAGGAAGCCCAGCACGCGCCACAAGTGCTGATCTGCGTGTTGCAAGGCGCAGTGATGGGCGGCGGGTTTGGCCTGGCCTGTGTCAGCGACGTTGCGATGGCCGACCACAAGGCGCAATTCGGTCTGCCAGAAACCAGCCTCGGCTTGCTGCCGGCGCAGATCGCACCGTTTGTGGTGCAACGCATTGGGTTGACCGAGACACGCAGGCTGGCACTGACCGCCGCGCGTTTCGACGGTCATCAGGCGCGGCGTTTGGGGCTGGTACATTTTGTCGAGCAGGATGCGCAAGCACTGGCCGAGCGGCTGGATGAGGTGTTGCAACATGTCTTGTGCTGCGCACCACAAGCGAATGCCACGACGAAAAAACTACTGCTGGCCAGCGCCGGGCAACCGTCGAGTGAATTGCTCGATGAAGCGGCGCAGTGGTTCAGCGAAGCGGTGACTGGCGCTGAAGGCATCGAGGGCACCATGGCTTTTGTGCAAAAGCGCAAACCCGGGTGGGCCACCTGACCCTGTGGGAGCGGGCTTGCCCGCGAAGAGGCCAGCACATTCACCGCAAAATCCAAGGGAACCCAACATGCCCGCCATCCACAAAATCCTGATCGCCAATCGCGGTGAAATCGCCTGCCGCATCCAGCGCACCGCTCAAGCCCTGGGTTATCGCACCGTCGCCATCTTCAGCGACGCCGACGCCGATGCGCTGCACGTAAAAATCGCCGACCAAGCCGTGCACATAGGCCCGGCGCCGGTGCAGCAGTCGTACCTGAACATTCCGGCGATCCTCGACGCCGCTCGCCGCAGCGGCGCCGATGCGATCCACCCCGGCTACGGTTTCCTCTCGGAAAACGCCGAGTTTGCCCGCGCCTGCGAACAGGCCGGCCTGACCTTCATCGGCCCGAGTGCCGACGCCATCGAATTGATGGGCAGCAAACGCTTGTCGAAAATCGCCATGCTCGATGCCGGCGTTCCCTGCATTGCCGGCTATCAAGGCGCAGCGCAGGACGACGCCACCTTGCTGAGCGAAGCCGAGCGCATCGGCTACCCGCTGATGATCAAGGCCAGTGCCGGAGGTGGCGGTCGCGGTATGCGGCTGGTGCATAACGCAGCGCAATTGCCATCGCAACTGCGCACGGCACGCTCTGAAGCCCTGAATGGATTTGGCAGCGACGAATTGATTCTCGAACAAGCGCTGATCGAACCGCGTCATGTCGAAGTGCAGCTGTTTGGCGATCACCACGGCAACCTGATTTACCTCGGTGAACGCGACTGTTCGATCCAGCGTCGTCATCAGAAAGTCATCGAAGAAGCGCCCTGCCCGGTGATGACCGCCGAGTTGCGCCAAGCCATGGGCGAAGCCGCGCTCAAGGCCGGGCGTGCGGTGAATTATGTTGGCGCCGGCACCGTGGAGTTTTTGCTCGACGCGCGCGGCCAGTTCTACTTTCTTGAGATGAACACCCGTCTGCAAGTCGAGCACCCGGTGACCGAGTTGATCACCGGGCTCGATCTGGTCGCCTGGCAATTGTCGGTAGCCGAGGGCCAGCCGCTACCGCTGTCTCAGGCGCAAGTCGAGCTCACAGGCCATGCGATGGAAGTGCGGCTTTACGCTGAAGATCCCGCACAGGATTTTTTGCCGCAAACCGGGCGTATTCAAGGGTGGGAACCCGCGTTGCAGGACGGCGCGCGAATCGACCATGGCTTGTATGAAGGGCAAACGGTCAGCCCATTCTATGATCCGATGCTCGGCAAGCTGATCGCTCACGGCGCCACCCGTGAAGAGGCCCGGCGCAAACTGCTGCGCGCGGTGCAGGACACGGTGTTGCTGGGCGTGCAAAGCAATCAGCGCTTGCTCGAAAGCCTGCTGCAACATCCGCAATTCATCGGCGCTGAATTCAGCACCGGATTCATCCCCCAACACTTCAGCGATCACCCAAGCCTGCATACCTACACGCCAAGTGCCGAAGAACTGGCCATCGCCGCCGTGCTGTTTTATCTGGCATCCGCGCAACAACACCGCGCACCATTGAACCATTGGCGCAACAACGCCAGCGTGCCGCTGCATTATCGGTTGGGTCTGGATGAGCAAAACTGGACAGTGACACTGCTCAGGTGCGCGGGCGATGTGATTCAGGTGCAAATCGCGGAACGCACCCTCGAACTGAAACTCATCGATCACAGCGCAAGCTCGGTGACACTGGAAATCGATGGCCTGCGCCAACGCCACGCCTATCGCCTCGATGCCGGACAACTCTGGCTGTTCACCCATCCCGGCAGTCTGCACCTGGAGGATCGAACTCATGCCGTGATCGGCAGTCAGACCAGCGTCAGCTCCGGCACCTTGAAAGCGCCGATGGACGGCGCCATTGTCGACGTACTCGTCAGCGAGGGTAGTCCGGTCAGCAAGGGTCAATTGCTGGTGGTGCTGGAGGCAATGAAAATGGAGCACCCGCTTACGGCCGGCATCGACGGCGTGCTCAAGCGGGTGCAGGTCAAGGTCGGCGATCAGGTAAAAAATCGTCAGGTTCTGTTGCAGGTCGAGTAGTCGCCCGAGCGCATCCGCGGGGTTTGACTACGCTCTGAATTATCAGAACGCGGAAATCAGGAACCCTGCGATGCCACACTGGCTGGTCATTGATTTGGAAGCTACCACCGACGAAGGTGGCTGGCCGGTCACGGAAATGGAAATCATCGAGATCGGCGCCACGCTGGTCGACCGTGCCGGGCGCGAGCAGGATCACTTTCAGCGCTTCGTCAAACCGACGCGGCGGCCCTTGCTGACGCCATTCTGTCGCGAGCTCACACACATCACCCAGGCCAATATTGACGCGGCGCAGCCCTTGACCGACGTGTGGCCGGCGTTCGAACGCTGGCTGGCCCAGCATCAGCCACGCCTCGAGGGCTGGGCCAGTTGGGGCGATTACGACCGCAAGCAGTTGCTGCAGGAATGGCAGCGCCTGCAAATCGACAGCGGCTTGAGCAAGGTGTCGCATATGAACCTCAAACAACGCTTCGCCAAGGCTCGGCGGCTGGAGCGGCCGCTGGGGCTCAATGGTGCGCTTGCACTCGCCGGCATGCAGTTCAGCGGCCAGCAACATCGGGCGCTGGAGGACGCGCGCAATACAGCCCGGTTGCTGCCGTTGGTATTGCCACTGTAGGGTCAATTCCCGACTTGCCGGACAGGCGCCGGGCAGGTGACGGCGCTAAAAGCCTTGTGCATACTGGCCGACCCCTTTTCAGCCCTTTTCAAGGAATCGCCCATGTTTAAAGTCAACGAGTACTTCGACGGCACCGTCAAGTCGATCGCCTTTGGCACCGCTGAAGGTCCGGCGACCATCGGCGTCATGGCCCCGGGCGAATACGAATTCGGCACTGCCCAGCGTGAAATCATGCACGTGGTTTCGGGTGCACTGACGGTCAAACTGCCGGACAGCACCGATTGGGAAACCTTCGCCGCCGGCAGCCAGTTCAACGTACCGGCCAACAGCAAGTTCCAGCTGAAAGTCGCCGTCGACACCGCTTACCTGTGCGAATACCGCGGCTAAACCGCTGGTTTCGAAGCGCCAATAAAAATGCCCGTGTCCAAGGACACGGGCATTTTTTGATTCAGTGACGGGTTACTCGAGAATCTCCACCGGCATGCCGACCTCAAGTCGACCGTTGCTGTCATTCACCAGGTTCTGCCCGAACATCGCCCCGTCGGCATGCGCGCGGGTCTTTTGCAACGTCGCCAGCGGTTCGCGATCAGCACTGCGCTCGCCGGTTTGCGGGTCGATGGTGGTGAGGATGCAGCGCGAGCACGATTTGACCACCCGGAACTCGACGTCGCCAATGCGGATCCGTTTCCACTCATCCTCGGCATACGCCGCACTGCCTTCGATCACCAGGTTCGGCCGGAACCGCAGCATCTCCAGCGGCCGCCCGACCTCCTGCGACAAATGCTGCAGCGATGCCTCACCGATCAGTAACAACGGAAAACCATCGGCGAACGCGACTTTATCGTCATCCTTGCCAAAACCTGCCTGAGTCATACGCGCGCGATCCAGCGGCACTTGCACCAGACGGGTCGGTTTACCGATGAACTCACTGACCCATTTCGCTGCTTCGTCACCCGCATCCGGGACCCGCAAGGTGTCGCGCCAAATGGTCACGCCGCGCAGTTCGGCGTCGTTCCCGGGCAAATCAATTTCAATCGAGGCAAGCTCAGGCGCACTCAGGGTCAAGCCGCCCAGGGCGTTCCACAGCGCCGATAGCTGGCTCATTCTCGCTTCCGCGCGCTGGGTCAGGAACCGGCCGCTGGCTTCGTCCACCAGCATCCAGCGTCGATCGCCATCAAGCCCCAGCTTGTCCAGGTCGGTCCCTTGCAGAACCTCGCCCTTGCCGGATTTCAACGGATAACGATAAAGCGCGCTCAGACGCAGCATGGCCAGCTCCCTGGTAGGCAAAAAACGCCACCCTATACGAGCTTGCGTATGGAATCAAAGAGCAAACTGAGGGAGCGAGCCTGCTCGCTCCCTCAGGTGAATCGATTTGAATCAGGCCGGTACTTCGTCGAGCATCAGACGCTGGCGCACGACGTCGACCAGTTTGTCCGGCTGGAATTTGGAGAGGAAGTTGTCGCAGCCGACTTTCTTCACCATCGAGTCGTTGAAACTGCCAGACAGCGAGGTGTGCAACACCACGTATAAACCGCGCAAGCGTGGGTCATTGCGTATTTCGGTGGTCAGGCGATAGCCGTCCATTTCCGGCATTTCTGCGTCGGTGAACACCATCAGCAGTTTGTCGGTCATGTTCACGCCGGTGTCGGCCCAGGCTTTGAGCATGTTCAGCGCTTTCAAGCCGTCGCTGGCAATGTGCATTTTCACGCCGAGCTGGCCAAGGGTGTCACGCAACTGCGAGAGCGCCACGTTGGAGTCGTCCACCAACAAAACTTCGCGGCCACGGGCGCGCTCCAGCACCGGATCTTCGAGCTTTTCGCGCGAGACCTTGGCGTTGTACGGAACGATCTCGGCGAGCACTTTCTCGACGTCGATGATTTCCACCAGTTGATCGTCGACCTTGCTGATCGCCGTCAGGTAGTGCTGACGGCCGGCGCTGGCCGGTGGCGGCAGAATCGCTTCCCAGTTCATGTTGACGATGCGGTCTACACCACCGACGAGGAAGGCCTGCACCGAGCGGTTGTATTCGGTAACGATGATGGTGCTCGTAGGGCTCGGCACCAATGGCCGCATGCCGATCGCTTGCGAAAGATCGATCACTGGCAACGTCTGTCCGCGCAGGTTGACTACACCGCAGACAAACGGGTGACGCTGAGGCATCAGGGTCAGCTTCGGCAGTTGCAGCACTTCCTGCACCTTGAACACGTTGATCGCGAACAGCTGACGCCCGGCCAGTCGAAACATGAGAATTTCCAGGCGATTCTCACCCACCAGTTGCGTGCGTTGGTCTACCGTGTCGAGAATGCCGGCCATCAATGACTCCTGGGCTTGTTCTGATGAATTCACTAAGAGGGTTTATCGGCTGCAAATGCCGAATCTTGATCCCCGTAGAAATCGAATTCAAAATGCCATAACCGGGCATTGATGTCACATTAACATCATGCTTTACTGGCGCCGTGTTCTTCATCAGCTAAAGTCTTTGCGGCGCGACCTCGGTTTGCACGTTAGGTTCCCGCGCCTAAGGGATTCCCCTAGTATCAATCAGGCCCAACCTGATATTCGCAGTATCCAATAGCCATTAATGTGACGCCATTCTCATTGCATGAACGGAGTCAGGCTATTGTGTGCGATCGCAGTTCAGCGGAAACAAACCCTCTGGAACCTCTCAGTCTGTGCTCCTGCACGTCTGGGCGCGATCTCCCGACGATTCACGATCGTCGTCACACACGGCATCCCCTCAGTAGACATGACGTTGTGGAGATAAGCATGCCGATCGACCGTAAAGAGTGGGCGCAACGCTTCCCCGAATTTCTTGTCGAGGCTGAAACGCTCCTGGCCAAGTCCGAAGAATGCCTCAGCCATCTGCAGATAATCAGCAACGATAAAGACGCTATCGATTGCATGCTCAGCACCCTCCTCAAACTCGCAAGCAGGGCTGAAGCCCTGGCGCTTGAGGCGATTTCCGAGTTCTCCCTGCACATCTACGGCCTTCTCAACCTGGCGCAAGATCACGTGGATCTGCACGAACAGGCCCTTGATGCGCTGAAGGAGTGCTTCACACTGATGGCCTGGCAACTTGAACTGGTCGACCATAAAACCGGGCTACTGAGCCTCGATGAAACCGAACAGACCTCGCTGCTCGAGGCGCTTGCCTCTCAGGTCGGACAAACCCAGTTTCAACCAGCGCTGAAAACCAGACGCTTGCCATTGCTGAGTTTCTCGGAACGACAGGCCTGATTCGGCGTGGCGGCCGACAGGTGAGGTCGCCGGACTTCACCGTCAATGTCGCAATTGAATAGTTCGTACCTGCCAGCGACAAATCGAAATAAATAATTACACCTGACAACAGCGGACATCTTCATCCGAGCTAAGGGTTTGCCTGTGCCTGAAGACTTCAACTTCTGGCAATGCAGATATCAATCGAACACAATAAATCGATATTTCCGTTAAGGAACTCGCGTCCAATATGACGCATTTCCTGACCCATTGGGCATATATAGCAAACGCGACCAACGGTATCTTAAGTGGTATTATGCCGCCCACTAATTGCTTTGAAGTTAATGGCACAGTGATTCCAGCGACAGGCATCCACCGAAGTTGGCTGACATATACATTCACTGAACCGCGTTGAAATCCATAACATTATTGACACCCTTTACAGACAGAGACCCGCCAGCCACCGGCCGGTCTACCCGCAGCGAACATCCATTGGCTCCATCCGTTATGTACGCCAGTCTCAAGTCAATCACTACATGGCCACCCTCCCGAGAAAACGCGCGCCGGTTCACACTCATACTGTGCGTCGCTGCCGCACTTGGCAGCCTGCTGACCTATGGATTTTCCGCGCAACTTGGCTTGGGACTGCTGCTGCTGAACATTGCCGCCACCGCCTGTGTCTGGGTGCAATATCGGCTGTCACGCAAATCGATCAAATTCCAGCCACAGGAACTTGCTGACCGTCTGCTGGAAGTCCAGGAAAACGAGCGTCACCGCCTCAGCCGCGAACTGCACGACGATATCGGCCAATTGCTGACCGCCGCCAAGCTGCAAAGCGACTGGCTCAAACGACGAATGCCAGAAGATCTGCAGGAACACTGCACCACACTTTGCGAAACCCTTGAAGAAACGCTCAACAAAGTGCGCGACGTTTCGGCCATTCTCAATCCCCGCCAGTTGACCAGCCTCGGTCTTGAGGCCAGCCTGCGAGCGCATCTGCTCAAGACATTGACCAACACCAACGTGAACTGGAGTCTCGATTGCCAGCAGCGCCTGAATGGCATCCCGGAAGAAATGGCGGTCGCCGCTTTTCGCATCACCCAGGAAGCCGTAACCAATATTTTGCGTCATGCACAGGCGAAAAACCTGCTGATACGCGTGCAGCGCCTGCCCAAAGGTCTGACATTGCTGATCAGCGATGACGGTCTGGGATTTGCCCCGGCCGCCAATCCGGGTCGTGAAGGACAGCGGGGCATGGCCGGTATGGCCGAACGGATCGAGCAATTGGGTGGCACCCTGAGCGTTATCAGTGAGCCGGGCAAAGGCACTCAAATCGAAGCACTTTTCCCCTGGGCGCCGCGCGCACTCGAGCGGGCCAGTTCGAATAAGGTTATGCGTTGACTTGTAACTTACTTCTGGTGGATGACCACTCGCTGATCAGGGCCGGCGTGCGCGCTCTGGTGCTGGATATTCCCGGTTACGCGGTTATTGGCGAAGCCAATGATGGCTCGCAGCTGCTCGAAATGGTCGAGCAGCTCAGCCCCGATATCGTGCTGCTGGATATTTCCATGAAGCAAACAGGCGGCCTGGAAGCCCTGCAACGACTCAAGCGGGTGCGGCCACAGAGCAAGGTGCTGATTCTATCGATGCACACCGATCCCGCATTGATCATGCAGGCGCTGGAGTCCGGCGCCCACGGCTATCTGCTCAAAGACACCACGGCCACCGAACTCGAACACGCGCTGGAAGCCTTGCGCAACAACGAGCGTTACTTGAGCCCGGCCATCGCCCACACCGTGATCAACCAGGCGCTGACCCGTAATCAGAAGCAGCAGCCGGAAATTGCCGACTCACACAACCTGACTGCTCGCCAACTGGAAATCCTGCGCTTGATCGTCCGTGGAAAATCCACGCGGGAAATTGCCAATGGCCTGGGCTTGAGCATCAAGACTGTCGAAACCCACCGCTCGCAGATCATGAAGCGTCTGCAAATCTACGATGTGGCGGGCCTGGTGCTGTTCGCCGTGCGCGAACAGATCATCAGTCTGGACGATTGACTGCCAGATTGACGGTCAATAGCGGCGAGTCCTTCGGCAGGTGTATCTGCAACGCCGCTGGCCGCGCCTCGAACCGCATACTGTCGCCCTCCAGCGGCTCGCCATCAAGGTTGATGTAAAGCCCCTCAGCCACTTTGATCTCGACCCAAGGCAATCGGGTTCGGACAAACATGCTATCGATGCCGAATCCATCGCTGAGCAGGCTCTTCAATGTGCCCACCAGCTCCTGTGGCGCGGGCAAGATGCTGATATCCAGCAATCCGTCATCCGCCAGCGCCTGCGGGCACAACACATGCCCGCCGCCAGCCTGGCGACCATTGCCGATGCCCAATGCCAGCAGCTCACCACTCCAATGGAAATCCGGCCCCTGCAGCTCGCCATAAGCGGCGTGCAGCTCGCTGAACCGAGACAACCCGGTGAACAGATAGGCCGCCCCGCCCAGTACCTTTTTCAGATCCTCTGAAGTATTGGCCGTGACCTGACTGCCGAAACCGCCGGTGGCCATGTTGAGGAAAATCTGCCCACCCACTTCACCCAGATCAATGTCACACGGCGGTACATCAAGGAGATCGAGCGCCTCGGCAGGCTCCAGCGGGACACCCGCCGCGCGGGAAAAATCGTTAGCGGTACCCAAAGGCAAAAGGACAAGACTGGCTTTCCCTGGCTGGGCCGCAAGGGCTTCAGCGATGTCACGCAATGTACCGTCGCCGCCGCCGGCGATAATTTTCGTGTACCCGTCCGCCAACGCTTGCTCTACCCAGCGCTGGGCATCCCCCGCTTCCCAGGTCAGGCGCACCGCCAGCTCCCAGCCTTGCTCGCGCTTGTCCTCAACCGCGGTGCGCACCGCCTCGTTGAGTGCCTGCTTGCCATGCAGAATCAAAAGTGCCCGGCGTTCACTCATAGCGTCACTCCCTGAATTGAATCGGTTGAAACATCTTGACCACCGTGGCGCGCAAAAAAGCCCAAAGAATCACAAATAATTCCATCGCCTGGCTGAGGAGTCCTACACAGCGGTATTTTTTCTTACAAAACATGAGGAATCGGCTTAATTGACCCGGTATGACAGTTGGTTCACCGTGTGCTCGCGGTATCAATCATCAATCTGACAACACAAGGATGTGCATGTAATGAGAGGTTACTCACCAAAGGGTTTCAAGTGTTCGAAACAGGGCAAAGGTTGCATGTTTGAAACAGCAGATGGATATTTCCATGCCAAGCCATGAAGCCAGAATGCCAGTAAATCCGATCGCTCCCCTCACCAAATGTCGCGCGAATCACAAGTCCGAATTCAAGAAGACCACAGGAGAAGTTGATATGGAACCTCGTGTGACCGAACTGGAAACCCACCTCAAATATATTCGACGGGACATGGACGAAGTCCGCAGTGACGTCAGAACCATCAAACACCGCGTGGCCTACGCGGCGGGTGCAACAACCGTGGTGCTGGGTCTGCTGGGTTGGGTGGCCAATAGCCGATTCGACCAGTTGGTAACACTGATAAGCCATTGACCGACTGAAACTTTGCAGGCACCGGCTGGATCAGCCCATGCCTGCATTTGCGAGACAGGATTCAGCCCAGGAGATCACTTAGCGGAATGAAGCCGACCTCGTCTCCTTCGAGCAGAGTACGACCCTCCAGCACTTCCACTAATCCGTCTGCCCACGCGGCGCTACGCAGCACACCGGAGCTCTGATTGCGATAGATGGTCGCCCGCCCTTGCTCAAGACGGCCCCGCAGGTATTCACGCCGGTTGCCGGCGACAGGCCAGACAAACCCAGCAGGCACCGCAAACTTCAGCGGCTCGACGTCCTGCACACCCTGACGGCGCAACAGGTAAGGCCGAGTCAGCAACGCAAACGTCACCAAAGTCGAAGCGGGATTGCCGGGTAAGCCAATCACCGGCACGTTGCGGAAGTGGCCGAATGTCAGTGGCTTTCCAGGCTTGATCGCCAGTTTCCAAAGGGCCAGCTCCCCCTCTTCTCGCAAGGCAATACCGAGGAAATCAGCTTCACCCACCGAAACGCCACCGGTGGAAAGAATCAGATCAACATCCTGCAACTCGCCCAAGCGGGTACGGGTGGTGTCAAGATCATCCGGAAGAATACCGGCGTCGATCACTTTGCAGCCCAAACGCTGCAACCAGCTGCACAGCACCATGCGATTGCTGTTGTATATCTGCCCCGGCCCCAGTGTCTGCCCAGGCTCGATCAATTCGTCACCGGTGGAAATCACCGCCACGCGAACCTTGCGCACAACCTTGACGCTGGCACAGCCCAGCGACGCAATCAAACCCTGCTCTATCGGGCCAAGCCGGGTACCGGCCGGTAAAACCAACTCGCCGACCGTGGTTTCCTGGCCTTGCGGGCGAATGTTCTGCCCGATCTTCATCGATTCGAGGAAGCGCACGCTGCCATCGTCCTGAACCTCGGCGTTTTCCTGCATTTCTACGCAATCGGCGCCCGGAGGTACTGGTGCTCCAGTGAAAATCCGCGCACACGTACCGGGTTTCAGGACTTGCGGGGATTGCCCGGCGAACACCTTTTGACTGACCGGCATGGCTTCGCCCGTCCAGTCGGCCAGGTTCAGGGCATAACCATCCATGGCGCTATTAGGCCAGGGTGGTAAATCCAGGGTCGAGATGAGGTCTTCGGCCAGCACTCGACCCTCGACCTGCGCCAGCGGCAAATATTCTTGCTCGGCAATCGGCGACGCCTCGGCCATTTCCAGCAGACGCGCCAGCGCCACCTCGACGGGCATCAACGCGCCCGTCTTGCCCGGCTTACCCACGGGATTCACAAGACGCGGCCTGCTTAAGATGAGGGACGAAATTGCACGGGCGGTGACGAGCGTCCAGCTGCTCAGCGAGAATGCCATCCCAACCCGTACGCACGGCGTTGGTCGAGCCCGGCAGACAGCAAACCAGCGTGCCGTTGGCCAGACCGGCCAGCGCACGGGACTGCACGGTCGAGGTACCAATATCGGCCACCGATATTTGCCGGAACAACTCGCCAAACCCATCCACTTGCTTGTCGAGCAGGCACGCCACGGCTTCCGGTGTACTGTCGCGGCCGGTGAAACCGGTGCCACCGGTAATCAGCACAACCTGCACAACATCGTCGGCGATCCAGTTAGCGACTTGCGCGCGAATTTTGTAGAGGTCATCTTTAAGCAGGACTCGCGCCGCCAGATTGTGTCCGGCCGCTGCCAGGCGGTCGACAAAGACCTGGCCTGAGGTGTCGGTTTCCAGGGTACGGGTATCACTGACAGTCAGCACCGCAATATTAAGCGGCACGAAAGGTACATCAGCCTTGGCTTTCATAGGCTCGTCCAGTTGTAGGAGAAACGGCCCGGTGTTATATCACAGCGCCCTGTTTTTTCGCCGCCCCTGTGGAGAGCTGTCATGACCTTTGATACGCAACTGCCGCCCTGCTCCATTCTGCTCCTGGCGGGCGGGCGCGGCCAACGCATGGGCGGTCAGGACAAAGGATTGGTGGAGTGGCAGGGCGAACCGCTGATCGCGCATCTGCAGCGCAAGACGCGTCCGCTGACCGATAACCTGATCATCTCCTGCAACCGCAATCGCGAGCGTTACGCGCCGCTTGCCGATCAATTGGTGGAGGATGACGAAGGCGCCTTTCCGGGGCCGTTGGCTGGTATTCGAGCAGGCCTGAAAGCCGCACGACATTCGCACTTGCTGGTACTGCCTTGCGATGTCCCGCGGATCGACGATGCGTTACTCCAAAGCATGCGTGAATCCGCCAATCAGAATCCTGAAAAACCTTTAATGTTGTGGCATGACGAGCATTGGGAACCCCTGTTGTGTGTGATTCCGGTAGCCCTTTTACCGGCATTCGAAAACGCCTGGAACGCCGGAGAACGTAGCCCCGGCCGGGTCATGCGCAGCCTCGGCGCCATTGCGCTGGAATGTCCCGACAACGACCCGCGACTGGCCAACCTCAACACCCCCGAACTGTTAAGTTCTCACAACACTGTGTCAGACTGACACTATTCAAGGAACTCTCACGCCTTGTATACGTCTCAAGCTCAGTAACCAAAAGTATTCCCATTCGGAGACACACTCATGACTCAACGGACCCTCGCCACTTTCATGCTCGCACTGGGCCTTGCTACCCTCGCCGGTTGCTCGTCGCCTACAGTGATCACCTTGAATGACGGTCGCGAAATCCAGGCCGTCGACACCCCGAAATACGATGACGATTCGGGCTTCTACGAGTTCCAGCAACTGGACGGCAAAGAAACACGCATCAACAAGGATCAGGTTCGTACCGTTAAAGAGCTGTAAGCTCAACGTCGACACCGGATACAGAAAAGCCCGCATTGATATGCGGGCTTTTTCATGGGCGCTCGAAAAGTTGCAACGACGTCACCACTGCAAAGTGATGCGACTTTCGAACTCGCGGGCCTCACCGGTTACCGGATCGATAAAACGCAACCCTTGCGCCAGAAGCTTCAACGGATGGGCGTAGTCATCCTCAACGTCCTTAAGTGCATCAGGGTAGAACGGGTCATTGCAGATACTCGCTCCCAGCGCGGTCATGTGTACCCGAAGCTGATGTTTCTTGCCGGTCACCGGATACAGGCCATAGCGCCAGAGATCACCGTTCTTTTCCCGCACCTCTACAGCCGTCTCGGTGTTGCTGACACCGGGCCCTTCCTGCATACGGAAAAACGGCTCTCCATCGACCAGACGACTTTTGTGCACCAAGGGAAAATCGAGTCCAGGCAATGCCGGCGCAATGGCTTCGTAGCGCTTGTCGATCTGTCGCGTTGGAAACAGCGCCTGATAGGCGGAACGGGTTTGCGGGTTGGCAGAGAAAATCACCAGCCCCGCCGTATGCCGGTCGATCCGGTGCAGGGGCACCAGATGAGGATTATCCAGACGCCGGATCAGCCTGCGCAACAAGGTCTGCTCGACGTACTCGCCGGCCGGCGTCACTGGCAGAAAATGCGGTTTGTCAGCAACCACCAGATGCTCATCGGCATAGAGAATCGACTCGAGCACCGGGATCGGTTTTTCGTCCGGCACTTCGCGAAAGTAGTGAATCCGCAGCCCTTCCTTGTAGGGCAAATCCAATGCAATCGGCTGACCGTGACCGTCCAGCACCCGTCCCCGAGCGATCCGGTCAAGCCACTGCTCGCGTCCAATGGCGCTGAAATGCTCGCACAAGCAATCGAGTACGGTCAGCCAAGCGCCGGGCGGCAAATAAAGCGTGCTGGCCTGATTCTGTGCAGCGGAAAATGTTGATGTGGACATACGAAAATTCGAACCCTCAAGGCAGGCCGGCATTATCCAACACTGAAGGAAACGAACCTAGCGCAGAATCCTCAGGCCGTAATCGATTTGAGCGCCGCCGCGTCGGTAAACTCCTTGAGCCAGCGCAACACGTCGACAGCTTCCCAACGACCCGGGTCATACAAGGCGTACATCAGCCCCTGATACCCGACCACGTCCAGTTGCTTGTGGTAACCGGCGCGCTGAAACAAAGCTTCGATCTCGGCGAAGCACGTATTGAAATGCAGCTTGTTGAATGGCGTCTTGCCTTCCGTGACCAGTCCGTCCAGGCGCAATTCGAGAACGGCCTCACGCATCACGTCAACCGACATCCGGTTCACGCTGTTCTTCAACTGTTCGACATTGACCACGGTTCGTCCCTCTGACTCAATTACTGTATGAACATACAGTAACCGAATAAGCCGGGAAGTGCCAAGGGCTGGATTTGCGCTGGCGACCAGCGGGGTGGCGCACGGAAACAGGCTAACTCAGGAAATTCACAACCTCATCGGCACTGAATGGCCAGCCCAGTTCCGCCCCTGTGTCGACTCGCCGCAGCACAGGAATTCGCAGGCTATAAGCCTCAAACCAGGATTCGTCTTCAGCGATGTCTACCAACTCTACCAGCAGGCCGCGCTCGACAAACTCCATCAGCATGGCTTCAGCGACTTCGCACAGATGACACCCCAGGGTGCCGAACAGCTGACATTCAGGAGGCATGATTGCTCAACCACAAATTAATCCACCTATTCTAGGCCGCTCCTGAAAACCCGTCGAGCCACCGCCGCTCAAAGGCTAGAGCTCATGTGCAACGGCTCGCACGCAAAACCCTGATGCAAATCAGCCCGCCCAAAAGCCAATTGCGCGATGCTCACGGTCTTTTTGCTTCTACGCTTGAGAAGCCAGAGCCTGACCTCGGAGTGTCTAGTGTTTGCCAACCTGTTGATCATCCTCGCCTCGTCCCTCGTGGTGATTGCCCTATTCCGTCGCCTGCGGCTGCCACCGGTTTTGGGCTACCTGTGCGTGGGATTGCTGGTCGGGCCGAGTGCATTCGATTGGGTCAATGAAAGTGAACATCTGCCCGACGTGGCGGAACTGGGTGTGGTGTTTCTGTTGTTTTCACTGGGCCTGGAGTTTTCCCTGTCGAAGATGATCGCCCTGCGCCAGGTGGTGTTCCGACTTGGCAGCCAGCAAGTGTTGATCAGCACGGCGCTGTTGGGGGCGTTATTGATGCTGTTGGGCATGCCGATAACGCCTGCGTTGCTGCTCGGTGCCGGCCTTGCGTTGTCCTCCACGGCGATCGTGACGAAGGAATTGGGCAGCCTCGGCGAGGTGTTCAGCAGTCACGGGCAAAATGCGGTCGGCGTCTTGCTGTTTCAGGATGTGGTTGCAGTATTGCTGCTGACCTTGGTGCCAGTGTTCGCCGGCAGCAGTGACCAGGCCTGGTACTGGGCATTGCCGCTGACCTTGGCGAAAACCGTGGTGCTGTTTGTCGGTCTGCTGCTAGCCAGTCGTTGGTTGCTGCCTCAGCTGTTCCATGAAGTCGCTGCTTCACGATCGGCAGAATTGTTTGTGCTGTTGGCGCTAGTGATTGTGCTGCTGACTGCATGGCTGACTCACTTGCTCGGTCTATCCCCCGCACTCGGTGCTTTTCTGGCCGGCATGCTGCTCGGTGAAAGCCATTACCGGCATCAGATCGAAGCCGATATCCGGCCCTTCCGCGACATTCTGCTCGGGGTGTTTTTTGTCAGCATCGGCATGCTGATCGACCTGCAATTGTTCGTCAGCGACGGCCTGCTGATCCTCGGCCTGACCCTCGGTTTGATGATCATAAAAGGCATCGTTGTGGCGTTGCTGGTGAAGTGGCGCGGCAATGACAGTGAAACCGCCTGGCGCAGTGGCCTGACCTTAGCGCAGGGCGGCGAATTCTGCTTCGCGCTGATGGCACAGATGCAACAGAACAGCATGCTGCCCGAACGGCTTGGCGCCTTGCTGCTTGCAACGACGTTCTGCTCGATGCTGCTGACCCCCATCCTGTTACGCGCAGCCCCCCGCATCGCCACGACCCTGCACCGTAAACCCAACGAGGAGGCGCAGATCGAGCAAATCAGCGCGCTCAACGCCGACCTCGACCAGCATGTGGTGATTTGCGGATACGGACGTGTAGGCCAATCCATTGGCCGCTTCATGCGTAACGCAAATCAGCGTTACATCGCTTTGGACAATGACCCGGTGCGGGTACAGGAAGCCGCCACCGAAGAAAGTGACGTGCATTACGGCGACTCATCACGCGGTGATTTGCTTACCGCCGTCGGCCTGCTACGCGCAAGACTGCTGGTGATTGCTGTGGATCAAACCGACGTTGCCCTGCGCATTCTCAAGGAGGCACGACGCCTCAATGATCAAATACCGATCCTGGTACGCACCCGCGACGACAGCCAATTGGCCGAACTCAAAGCCGCCGGCGCTACTGAAGTGGTGCCGGAGCTGTTGGAATCCAGCCTGATGCTCGGCTCTCACGCCTTGATCATGCTCGGCTTGTCGGCGCGACAAGTACAAGAGAAAGCCGATCAAGTGCGAAGAGACCGTTATCGTCTACTGCACGGCTTTTATTCCGGAGCCAATGATGAAGAGACCTAATCCTGGCTCACCGCGCCGATCTTGTGCACTGACAGGTCGGCGCCGTAATACTCTTGTTCCTGACTCAGGCGCAGCCCATGCAGCGCCTTGATCACGCCGTAAACGACAAAGCCACCGATCAACGCCACCGCCACGCCGAGCGCGGTGCCGATCAACTGGCTGATCAGGCTGACGCCGCCGAGACCACCGAGCGCGATCTGGCCGAAAATCCCGCAGGCAATCCCGCCCCACACGCCGCACAGACCGTGCAACGGCCACACGCCCAGTACATCGTCGATGCGCCATTTGACCTGCGCCGCCGTGAAGCACCAGACAAAAAGAGTGCCGGCGATGGCCCCGGTCACCAGCGCGCCGACCGGATGCATCAGATCGGAACCCGCACAGATTGCCACCAATCCGGCCAACGGGCCGTTATGCAGAAAGCCCGGGTCGTTGCGTCCGACGATCAATGCCGCCATGGTCCCGCCGACCATCGCCATCAACGAGTTGACCGCCACCAGGCCGCTGACGCCTTGCAAGGTCTGTGCGCTCATCACGTTGAAGCCGAACCAGCCGACAATCAGAATCCACGAGCCCAATGCCAGAAACGGAATGCTCGATGGCGCGAAGGCCACCAGTCGCCCGTCACGATAACGGCCGTTGCGCGGGCCCAGCAACAGCACCGCCGCCAGCGCCAGCCAACCGCCCATGGCGTGCACCACCACGGAACCGGCAAAATCATGAAACGCCGCACCGAACTGCGCCGTCAGCCAGGCTTGCAGGCCATAGTTACCGTTCCAGATCATCCCTTCGAAAAACGGATAGATGAACGCGACGATCAGCGCCGTGGCGCACAACTGCGGAACGAAGCGCGCCCGTTCGGCAATGCCGCCGGAGATAATCGCCGGAATCGCCGCAGCAAAGGTCAGCAGGAAGAAAAACTTCACCAGCCCATAACCATGATCGGCAGTCAGCACAGCCGCCGGCTGCATGAATGTCACGCCGTAAGAGATCCAGTAACCTATAAAGAAATAGGCCAGTGTGGAGACAGCGAAATCGCTGAGGATTTTCGACAGCGCGTTGACCTGGTTTTTCTGGCGCACCGTACCGACTTCCAGAAAGGCGAAGCCGGCATGCATTGCCAGCACCATCACCGCACCGATCAAAATGAACAACGTATTGGAGCTGTGAACCAACGTCTCCACAGCGCTTTGCAGATTTTCCATAAAGAGGCAGACCTGAAAGAGAAAAAGGCACCAAAGCAGTTCACGCGTACATTTCACGCACCAAATTGCAACCGTGCAGTCATGGGCGAGGAGGCCCGATGAACCGCTTTGGCGCACAAGATCGATGTGCTGGCACGAACCGCTATTATTTGCGTCAGGTTTTTTTGGCTTGCACGCCCGGCAACAGCGCACGACTAACGAACGACGCACCACGACACAGCAAAAGTTGTACCAGTCATTTGTACTGAACCTTCACGCAAGGCTCATACTCGAACGCTTCAGACGCCACTTACGGAGATCCACCCATGGCCAGCATCAAGGCAAAGACTGCTCAAGACATCCTGATGAACGACTTCCAGACATTGGTCGCCGACACCGAACGGTTGCTCGAGCACACCGCCACTCTGGCGGGTGACCAGGCGGATGAGCTGCGTCAGCAGATCCACGACAGCCTGCTGCGTGCACGCGAAACCCTGAAACTGACCGAAGACACCCTGCGCGAACGCGGTCAGGCAGCGGTCACCGCCACCGAAGACTACGTGTCGGCCAATCCTTGGCAATCCGTGGGCATCGCTGCCGGTGTAGGCTTTTTGATCGGCCTGCTGGCCACTCGGCGCTGATTATGTCGATCGGTGAATCCGGCCCGGCTGCGGGCACCTCATCTTCCACGCGGCGCCTGGGCGCCGCTGTCCTTGGCCTGCTGCACAGTCATGTCGAGTTGTTCGGCATCGAATTGCAGGAGCAGAAAGCACGCACCGTCAGCCTGTTGCTGTTCGCAGGTCTTGCGTTGGTGTTTGCTTTGCTGTTGCTGGTCGGCTTGTCGACGTTGGTGTTGGTCGTGTTCTGGGACACCTATCGCTTGCCAGCGATCATCGGCCTGTGCGTGTTCTATACGCTGGCGGCGGCCTTCTGCGGCTTGCGCCTCAAGGCTGCGGTGTTCGATGAATCCTCACCCTTCCACGGCACGCTCGAAGAGCTGGCCAACGACCGGGAGCGCCTGCTGCCATGAGCCTGCCTGAACTTCCACATAACAGCTCACGTCGAGAAATGCGCAAGGCACTGATTCGCCTGCGCATGGAAATGCATCGCCAGGAAATCCGTCATGAAGCCGGGCAAGTGCTGCAACCATTGCAGCGCATGCGCGGCATGACGCAAAACCTGCAAGGCGGATTCGGGATCAAGCATGCGCCGTTGTGGGGTGTTGCTGCGGTCACGCTCCTGGGTTTCATCACCGGCAAAGGCGCGAAAAGTGGCGGTGTCGGTGGCCTGACTCGACTGATCCGCCTCGGTACCAGCCTTGGGCCACTGATCAGACTGGTCATGCAGAGTTCAGGCAAACGCTGAACTGACGTATCTGGCTACATTCTTGCAATGTCGGCGGGATGAACCTCTTTACCCGGAGGTTCAACCCCCGCGTGCCTACCCGGTCGGCGGGTTCATACAGAACAACAACGACTAAGGAGGCCTTGTGATCGACGGGCAACCGCTCGCCTGCTTTCAACCCTTCATCGATACCGCCACCGGACGCATTGCTGGCGTCGAAGCGCTTGGCCGCCTGCGCCAGGCGGATGGTCAACTGACATCGGTCGGGCCGCTCTTCGCCGACCCGCGTACGCCGGCCATTGCTCTGCGTCGCCTCGACCGACAGATCCGCGACAACGCCTTGAGCCGTCTGCACGAAGCCCCGGCAGACTGGTTTCTCAGCCTGAACATGTCGCCGCGCTGGATCAGCCGTCTGCGCCCCGACCAAGCCCTGCCCAGCCTCAAACAAATGGTGCGGCACAATGTCGATCCGCAACGCATCGTGTTTGAGATCACCGAACTTGGCGGCAACAGCCAACGTCTGGCCGAAGTGGTTGGGCGTTATCGCGAGGCGAAGGCGCGAATAGCCATCGACGATTTTGGCGCCGGCTACTCGCAGCTTGATCGGGTGCTGGCCCTGCAACCGGACATTCTCAAACTCGACATGCGCCTGTTTCAGGCTGCCGCTCTAGGCGGGCCAAGCAGTGACGTGGTCAAGGCCCTCGCGCAGATGGCCGAGAAGACGGGGTGCTGGATCATCGCAGAGGGCGTGGAGACCGAGGCACAGCTCAATTTCGCCCTGGAATGTGGATCGCGTTACGTGCAGGGTTTTCTGTTCGCCCGGGCGCAAGAGGCGTTCTTTGCCACCGATGCGTTTGTGCAACGCTTTGCCGAACTGCGCCAGCGTTACGTTCAGCAGAAGCTCGACGAGCGCGGACGATTGATGCAGATGCGCCACCAACTCAGTGAATTGATGGCGATCCTGCAGAACTGGGCACAGGCCCGTGCGCCACTCAGTGCATTGCCGCAACTGGACGCTTTCCCATGGCTGCTGCGGTTTTACCAATGCGATCGTCATGGCACGCAACTGACGCCTAATCTGGAATGGCGCCATAACGGCTGGGTCTCCGACAGTCGCTATCTGGGGCACAACTGGTCGTGGCGTCCGTACTTCTACCATTTGCTCGCCGAAGGCTGGGAAGAGCGGCGCCTGACCCTGTCCAACACCTACCGCGATGCCACCAGCAACCAGTATTGCCTGACGGCCGGGCAATTCTTCGATAACGGTGAGCGGTTGCTGTTGATCGATATTGATGCGGCGGGACTGTAGTTCCGCTTGCAGGCACGCAGCTGAACCCGGAAGCTAGGGCAACAGTCATTTTGTCGGAGAGAAACAGCCTTGGATTGGCAAACCCTGCTCAACCGCGAACGTCTCGGAAAGCCGCTGCACAGCCCGCAAGAACTTGGCCGCAGCCCTTTTCACAAAGATCATGACCGCATCATTTTCTCTGGCGCCTTCCGCCGCCTGGGCCGTAAAACCCAAGTGCACCCGGTCACCAGTAACGATCACATTCACACGCGCCTGACCCACTCGCTGGAAGTCAGTTGCGTGGGCCGCTCACTGGGTATGCGCGTCGGCGAAACGCTGCGCAGTGCCCTGCCAGATTGGTGCGATCCCAGTGATCTGGGCATGGTCGTGCAATCGGCCTGTCTGGCTCATGACATCGGCAACCCGCCGTTCGGCCATTCCGGTGAAGACGCGATTCGCCATTGGTTTCAACAGGCGGCCGGGCGTGGCTGGCTGGATGGCATGAGCGAGGCCGAGCGCGGTGACTTCCTCAACTTCGAAGGCAATGCCCAGGGTTTTCGCGTCCTCACTCAGCTTGAGTACCATCAGTTCGATGGCGGTACTCGCCTGACCTACGCGACCCTCGGTACCTATCTGAAATACCCGTGGACGGCCCGTCACGCCGACTCCCTCGGCTACAAGAAACACAAGTTCGGTTGCTATCAGAGCGAACTGCCGCTGCTTGAGCAGATTGCTCACAAACTTGGTCTGCCACAGCTGGAAGATCAGCGCTGGGCGCGCCATCCGTTGGTGTACCTGATGGAGGCCGCCGATGACATCTGCTATGCGCTGATCGATCTCGAAGACGGCCTTGAGATGGAGTTGCTGGAGTACGCCGAAGTCGAATCGCTGCTGCTCGGGCTGGTGGGCGATGATCTGCCGGAAACCTATCGTCAACTTGGGCCGCAGGATTCGCGGCGGCGCAAACTGGCAATCCTGCGCGGCAAGGCCATTGAACACCTGACCAATGCAGCGGCGCGGGCCTTTGTCGAGCAGCAGGACGCGTTGCTGGCCGGCACGCTGCACGGCGATCTGGTCGAGCACATGCATGGCCCGGCCAAACGCTGCGTGTTGAATGCCAAGGACATTGCCCGCAAGAAGATCTTTCAGGACAAACGCAAAACCCTGCACGAAATCGGCGCCTACACGACGCTGGAGATCCTGCTCAACTCGTTCTGCGGTGCCGCGCTGGAACAACACAACGGACGCACCCCGTCGTTCAAAAGCAGGCGCATCCTCGATTTGCTGGGCAACAACGCGCCTGACCCGCAAGGTTCGCTGCACTCGTCATTTTTGCGCATGATCGATTTCATCGCTGGCATGACTGACGGCTACGCAAGCGACATGGCCCTGGAAATGACCGGACGCTCCAGTCACTGACCTCGCCCCGTTCAGCCGGCCGGCAACGTAGGCCGGCTGAATGCGTGCGTTGACTTGCCTACCCGATGCCTTTTCGACAGCAAATCCTTATAGATTCATGACGCAATGTAACCAGTAAGACAAACAGCCAATTTGCGAAACATCACTACACTTAAACACTAGAAAAAAACCCATCACCAGCCAGCACTTGCTAAACAAACAAGACAAACTACAAGCCGATACGATTCTTGCACTTCCTTACGCTTAACCCAGTTCGAATGTAGTCCCTTTCCTTATTAATTGTAGGAATCATCCGATAGCACGACTGGAGTCATGCCAGCTCATGCGAGCGCTCATTCATCTGAGCTAAGGTGCGCGCTTTATTCGTGCTTGTATGGGATTTGATTATGAACTCCGTTTTTATTGTCGACGATCACCCGGTCATTCGTCTCGCCGTACGCATGCTGCTGGAACATGAAGGTTATAAGGTCGTCGGTGAGACCGATAACGGGGTTGATGCCATGCAGATGGTGCGCGAGTGCATGCCTGACCTGATCATTCTCGACATCAGCATTCCCAAGCTCGACGGACTGGAGGTGCTGGCCCGGTTCAACGCCATGAGTTCACCTTTGAAAACCCTGGTGCTGACCGCCCAGTGTCCGTCCTTGTTCGGCATTCGCTGCATGCAATCCGGCGCCTCCGGTTATGTATGCAAACAGGAGGACTTGAGCGAACTGGTCAGCGCGATAAAAGCCGTACTTTCCGGCTACAACTATTTCCCCAGCCAGGCGTTGAATCCGGTTCGCAGTGACGATATTCGATATACGGAACTGGAACTCTTCAAGTCCGTCAATGATCGCGAATTGATGGTCTTGCAATTGTTTGCCCAAGGTCGCACCAACAAGGAAATTGCCAAGGGAATGTTTCTCAGCAATAAAACCGTCAGCACTTACAAAAAACGTCTGATGCAAAAACTCAAAGCCAAATCCCTTGTAGAACTTATCGAGATGGCCAAACGCAACGCACTCGTGTGAGACCCCGCATGCCCAGCCGTTTAAAGGACTATCTAATTGCGTTGAGTGCAGGGCTTTTCCTGAGCGCCAACGTGTTCGCCATGCAGGGCGGCTCACCGGACTACACTTTGCTCAGCCGGTCGGCAAACGAGTCGGTGCCGGTCGCGTTTGAACAGTCTCAACGACAGTGGCTGCAAACCCGCAGCGAGCTGCTATTGGGCACTTCCGCGCCGGACTATCCGCCTTTCGACATGACCGTCAGTGGCCAGGACTACGAAGGCCTGACCGCCGACTATGCCGGCATTCTCGGCGAGGCCACCGGGATGCCGATCCGGATCAAACGCTTTCCCTCCAGGGAGGCCGCGATTCGCGCGCTGGTCGATGGTCAAATCGACCTGCTCGGTACGGCCAACGGCTATGAAGCTGGCAACGCCAATCTTGCGCTGTCCCAACCGTATGCCAATGATCAGCCGGTGCTCGTCACCCGCGAGGACGAAACCCGCACATTGACCGAAGGCCTGGCAGGATTGCGCCTGAGCATGGTGTATCACTATCTGCCACTGCATGAGGTCAAGGCGCTGTACCCCAAAGCCCTTATTACCTGCTACCCCTCCTACCAGAATGCAATCAACGCCGTCGCGTTCGATCAGGCCGATGTGTTTCTCGGCGACACCATTTCCACGCACTACATGATCAACAAGGGCTACCTCAACAATGTGCGTATGGCCAATTTCGGCAAACAGGAAGCCCACGGTTTCAGTTTCGCCGTACGCCGCGACAATCCGCAGTTGTTGGGCATTATCGACACCGTGCTCAAAGCGGTGCCGCGCAGTGAGCGTGAAAATATCGCCAAACGCTGGAGCGCCGGCAGCGATCTGCTGCTCACCGACAAGAAGCTGCAACTGACCCAACGCGAAGAAGCATGGCGCAACCGGCATCCTGTCGTCAGCGTGGTCGTGAATGAGGCATACGCGCCGCTGACTTTCTTCGACGGCGACGGCAATTTTCGCGGGATCAGCGCCGACCTTCTCGAACTGATCCGCCTGCGCACCGGCCTGCGCTTCGAGATCCGTCGCAGTCGCAGTGATGCGCAAATGATCGAGCAAATTGACAGTCATCAGGCCGACCTTATCGCCGCCCTTCTACCGACTGCCGAACGGGAAAAAACCCTGAACTTCAGTCGACCCTATCTGGAAAACTCCTATGTCCTGCTGACGCGCAAGAGCGCCGACAGTCCGACCAATCTGGGCCAGCTCAAAGGCAAGCAACTGGCGATCGCCAAAGGCAATCCGATGGTCGAGTACTTGCGAAGCGAGTATCCGCGCATTCAACTGGTCGAGACGGCGGATACCTTCAGCGCTGTCTCCCTGCTGGCCGAAGGTCATGTCGACGGCGCGGTCAATTCACTGGTGATCGCCAACTACTTCATCTCCTCGCAAATCTTCGAACGAGCGTTGCAAATCACCACCACCATCGGCACCGGGCAGGCTGCGTTTTCTCTGGTCACCGCGCGTGACAACCCGGAACTGAACTCGATCATCAACAAAGCATTACTGAGCATTTCCCCCGAAGAGCTGGGCGTGATCAATGGCCGCTGGCGGGGTTACTCCACGGCTTCGCAAACTATCTGGCGCAACTACCAGCGCCTGTTCTATCAAGTCATCATCGGCGCCTGCCTGCTCCTGCTGCTGTTGCTGGCGTGGAACGCCTACATGCGCCACCAGATCAAACAACGCCAGGCGGCGGAGCGAGCCCTGAGCGACCAGTTCGAATTCATGCGCTCGCTGGTCAACGGCACACCGCATCCCATCTACGTTCGCGACCGCCAGGGGTTGCTGCAAAGCTGCAATGACAGTTACCTCGAAACGTTCAATGCCAAGCGCGAGGACGTCATTGGCAAAAGCGTCATGCAGGGTACCGTGAGCAACGCTTTTGAGGCTCAAGCCTTCCACGCCGATTACCAGCGAGTCGTCGCTGAAGGCATTGCGCTGCTGCTCGACCGGCCGCTGCACATCGGCAACCGACGCCTGACGATCTATCACTGGATAATTCCCTATCGCGATTCCAGTGGTGACGTGAAAGGCATCATTGGCGGCTGGATCGACATCAGCGAACGCCGTCAGCTGTTCGAAGACCTGCGGGCAGCCAAAGAGCAGGCGGATGACGCCAACCGCGCCAAGAGCACGTTCCTCGCCACCATGAGCCATGAGATCCGTACGCCAATGAATGCCGTGATTGGCATGCTTGAACTGACCCTCAGACGCATGGACCAACAGCATCCGGATCGCCCCTCGATCGACACCGCCTACCATTCGGCCAAGGATCTGCTGGGCCTGATCGGCGACATTCTCGACATCGCCCGGATTGAGTCCGGACGCCTGAGCCTGTGCCCGGAACGAGTCAATCTGGTCGAGACAGTGGCATCTGTCGCCAGAATCTTCGACGGCCTCGCCCGGCAAAAGAACCTCGCCCTGCAAGTCATCTTCAACCCGCCCGATCTGGCAGTCGATGTGCATCTGGACCCGCTGCGTTTCAAACAGGTGCTGTCGAATCTGGTCAGCAATGCCATCAAGTTCACTGAGCTGGGGCACATCAGGATTACTCTGGACCTCATGACCTCGGACGTGCCTGCGCCCGCGCTGATGCAACTGACGGTACAGGACAGCGGCGTCGGTATCAGTGCGGAGGATCAGCAGCGATTGTTCGAACCCTTTGCCCAGGCTGAGAACAGCCACCAACAAGCCCGCAGCGGCGCAGGCCTGGGGTTGGTCATCAGCCGCAACCTGTGCGAAATGATGGGCGGCCAACTGCAACTGAGCAGCCAGCCCGGCATTGGTACCCAGGTTTGCATTTCCCTGCCGCTGGAAACTTTGCCGGCAGAGGTGAGCACCGCCAGGACCGAACCCGCGATCAAGACCTCGCTAACACCCCTGCGCGTGTTGGTGGTGGACGACCACCCGGCGAATCGCTTGTTGATGTGTCAGCAGCTGGAATTTCTCGGTCATCACTTCAGCATCGCCGAGAACGGCCGCATCGGGTTTGAGCGGTGGAAGGAAGGCGACTTCGACCTGGTGATCGTCGACTGCAACATGCCCTTGATGAACGGCTATGACATGACCCGCGCCATTCGCCAGCAAGAACTGCAGAACCGCTGCCCACCCTGCACCGTATTGGGCTTCACGGCCAACGCACAACCCGAGGAAGTACAACGCTGCAAGCAGGCCGGCATGGACGACTGCCTGTTCAAGCCCTTGAGCCTGAGCCAGCTCGGCCAGTGGGTCGACGGCATCACCCCGTTATCACCAACACCGGTATTCAATTTGCAAAGTCTGAACATGTTGACTGGCGGCAGCCCCGTCCAGGCTCGGCGCTTGCTGGTAGAACTGCTCAAAAGCAGCCGTCTCGATCGCCAGGAGTTGCTCACGCTGGCGCCGGAACATGATCGCGATGCGCTGGCGGTGGTCGCCCACAAAATCAAAGGCGCGGCGCGCATCGCCCAGGCATCGCGCGTGATCGAATGCTGTGATGCCCTCGAACAAGCCTGCGCGCAGGCATTGGCAAAAGAGGAGATCGGCCGTCGTTGCGAGGCGAGCAACCAGGCAATGCTGGAACTGGAGCAAGCCCTGCAACAACAATTGGTTTTGTCCGATCAAGGCACAATGAGCTTGCCTTAACTATGCTTGGGCGCTGAGCAGTGAGTTAAACATCATGGAGAACCGGAAATGCCCAGCCCACTGCGCCCGGAACAACGCCGTTTCCCGCTGCACGTGCACATCAGCGTCATGTTCACGTTTCTCCTGCTGCTCACCGGCGTGGTGCTGGGGTTGTTCAATTACCGCCAGACCACGCAGATCATTCTGTCGAGCAGCGAGAAGCTGTTCAACCGGATCGAGCAGGACGTGCGCCTGGACATATCCGCCACCTATCAGCCGATCCGGCACCTGCTGAGCCTGCTGGCGGACTACCCTGGCACTCAGGCTTTAGGCCTTGAACAACGCTTGCCGCTGCTCAAACCGTTCAGTCAGTCGCTCACGGACAACCCGAGTCTGGCTTCGCTCTATCTGGGTTATACCAATGGCGATTTTTTCATGGTGCGTCCGCTACGCACCGCAGCCCTGAAAACGCTGTTCAACGCCCCCCACGCCGCGGCGTATCAGGTCTGGAGCATTGAACATGATTTGCAGGGTGCGACGCGCTCGCAATCGCTGTTCTTCGATCAGGCACTGAGGCCGCTCAGCCGCCACGACAACCCCGAAGACACCTACGACCCGCGCAGCCGGGCGTGGTTCATCAACGCCCGCCAACAAACCGAACAGATCACCACCGAACCTTACGTGTTTTTCTCCACCCACAATGTCGGTACCACGCTGGCCCTGCACAGCGGTGAAACCGCAGTGATCGGCGCCGACCTGACGCTGGCCGCGCTGTCTGCCACGCTGAAAAAACACGTGGTGACGCCGTCCACCGAAATTGCCTTGTTCGATGCGCAAGGCAACGCCGTGGCCTACCCCGACAGTGACCGTCTGATCGTCGATGACAGCAGCGCACACTTGGTAAAAGCGGCCGACTTGAGCCCGAGCCTGCAAGCCCTGTTGTCCGATGCCCCCACCGGCAATCGTCTTGAAGCCGGTGGCCGGCAATGGATTGTCGCCCGCAGCAGCATTCAGGAAGGCGGGCCGAAAGGCTTGCAACTGGCGCTGCTGGTGCCGGAAGACGAATTGCTGGTCGATGCCTACCGCATGCGCTGGCAAGGCGCGCTGATCACTCTGGCCACGTTGCTGTTGTGCCTGCCACTGGGTTGGCTAATCTCGCGGGTTCTGGTCAAACCGCTGCATGCGCTGGTCAAGGAAGCCGACGCGATCCGCAGTTTCGATTTCAATTTCCCTCTGACCCGACGCTCGCCGGTGCTGGAAGTCGACCAACTGAGCGTGTCGATGGCACGAATGAAAGACACCTTGGCGAGCTTCTTCCGCATCACCGATACCCTGGGCGCCGAAACGCGCTTTGCCCCGCTGCTGCAACGGGTACTGTTTGAAACGGTGGAGATCGCCCAAGCTCAGGCCGGGCTGATTTATCTGCGTGAAAACGACAGCAGTCGCATGGAGCCATACGGGCTGGTCATCAATGGCGCACCGCAGTTGTTGGAGACGTTCGACATTCAGGGTCACGACCTGCAAAAAAACAGCGGCCCGGCGTGGTTCGAACAATTGGTCGGCGCCAACAATGTGGTGAGCAATCTCGGCGTCGATCAGGCCGGTGACTTGCAACAAATCCTGCTGGCAATGGCCTCGCCCCGCGTCCACCTGATCGGCATCCGCCTGCACAACCGTCACGACGAAACCATCGGCTTGCTGATCCTGCTGGTAAACGACAGTGGCACGTCGGCCGATCTGGAAAAACTTCGTCCCGACCGCATCGCTTTCCTGCAGGCGGTGTCTGGCGCCGCCGCGGTGAGTATCGAGAGCCAGCGTCTGCAAGACAGACAGAAGCAATTGCTCGATGCGTTCATTCAGTTGCTCGCCGGCGCCATCGACGCCAAGAGCCCGTATACCGGCGGGCATTGTCAGCGGGTGCCAGAGCTGACCCTGATGCTCGCCCAGGCGGCGGCGGCGAGTCAGGCACCCGCCTTCCGCGCCTATCAGCCCACCGAGGATGAATGGGAAGCACTGCACATCGCTGCGTGGCTGCACGATTGCGGCAAGGTCACGACGCCGGAATACGTGGTCGACAAGGCGACCAAACTGGAAACCATTAACGACCGCATACACGAGATCCGCACCCGTTTCGAAGTACTCAAGCGTGATGCCTGGGTCAGCTACTGGCAGGCGCTGGCGCTGGGTGGCGAAGAAACATCGCTGGCTAAACTGCGCGATGCAAACCTGTTGGCACTGGACGGAGACTTCGCCTTTGTCGCTCGCTGCAATCTGGGCAGTGAGGCGATGGCCGAGGCCGATCTGCAACGCCTCGACAAGCTTTCCCGACTCACCTGGATGCGCACACTCGATGACCGTCTGGGCGTGTCATGGGAAGAAAACAAGCGTCAGGCACGCACGCCTGCGCCGACGTTGCCGGTCAGCGAAAAACTGCTGGCGGACAAATCCGAGCATTTGCTTGAGCGCGACGAAAACGAGCTGATTCCGGAAGACAATCCGTGGGGCTTCAAGCTCGATGTACCGCGCTACAAATACAATCGCGGCGAGCTGTACAACCTGAGCATTGCCCGGGGCACGCTGACCCGCGAAGAGCGCTACATCATCAATCACCACATGGTGCAGACGATCATGATGCTCAGCCACCTGCCCTTCCCCGGCCACCTCGACAGCATTGCCGAAATCGCCGGCGGCCATCATGAAAAAATGGACGGCACAGGCTATCCGAAACGTCTGAGGCGCGAGGAAATGAGCCTGCCGGCGCGGATGATGGCGATTGCCGATATTTTCGAGGCACTGACCGCAGCCGATCGCCCGTACAAGAAAGCCAAGTCTTTGAGCGAGGCACTGGGAATCATGGCGACCATGAGCCGCGAGGCACACATCGATCCGCAGCTGTTTGGATTGTTCATCAACGAAGGCGTTTACATGCAGTACGCCGAGCGTTTTCTCGACCCACAACAGATTGATGCCGTGGACCCGGCAAGCCTGTTGCACAAGGCCGGCCTTGACGCATGATCAGCAGTCGGTCAAACGCAGGAAAATCGCCGCCAGTTGCTCGACGCCAGCTTGATCTTCCAGGCCAAACCGGGCGAGCCTGGGACTGTCGAGATCAAGCACACCGATCAGGCGGCCGTCCTTGACCAACGGCACCACCAGTTCACTTTCCGAGGCACTGTCGCAGGCGATATGGCCGGGAAATGCATGAACGTCTTCAACCCGCTGTGTCTGCCGAGTGGCCGCCGCCGCGCCACACACACCGCGACCAAACGGAATGCGCACGCAAGCGATTTGGCCCTGGAACGGCCCAAGCACCAACTCTTCGTTGCGATTAAGGTAGAAACCGGCCCAGTTCAAATCATCGAGCTGGTTGAACAGGAACGCCGAAAACTGCGCGGCGTTGGCGATGAAGTCGCGCTCGTCCGCCAGCAGCGATTCCAATTGTGCGGCCAACATGCCGTAGCCTTCGAGGCCTTGGCCGCTCTGTTGCAAATCAATCATGCCTTGTGCTCCAACAATTTGAGTCCCACCCAGTATCGGGCGAATTGGTACGCGCAACGTCCGTTGCGATTGCCGCGGCCGGTGGCCCAACGCACGGCGAGGATGTCCAGTGCTTCGTCGCGCTGCCAGCTCAGGCCGGCCTTTGTGGCCAACTGACCGATCCAGTGCTCGACGACGTTCAGGAAGTGTTCTTGAGTAAACGGATAAAACGACAGCCACAGACCAAACCGGTCCGACAGCGCGATCTTGTCTTCCACGGCTTCGCTGGGGTGCAGTTCGCCGTCGACGCGCTTCCAGTTCTCGTTGTCGCTTTCCTTCTCCGGCACCAGGTGGCGACGGTTGGACGTGGCGTAAAGCAAGACGTTGTCAGGCGCCTGCTCCAGCGAACCGTCGAGCACGCTTTTGAGGACGCGGTAATCGCCTTCACCGGATTCGAACGACAAGTCATCGCAGAACAGCACAAAACGTTGCGGCAGTTTGCCGATCTGCTCGACCACCCGCGGCAAGTCGGCCAGATGGTCGCGCTCGATCTCGATCAGGCGCAGCCCCGCCTCGGCGTGTTCGGCGAGCAATGCGCGCACCAGCGAGGATTTACCGGTGCCACGCGAGCCCCAGAGCAGGGCATGGTTGGCCGGCATGCCATCGATGAATTGTTGGGTGTTACGCCCCAGCTGTTCCAGTTGACGGTCGACGCCGATCAGGTCGGACAAGCGCATGTCGAGGCTGACTTCCAGCGGCAGCAGATACCCGCTGCGTCCGTCACGCAACCAGCGCGCGGCCAGGCAAGTGCCCCAGTCGATCACCGGGCGAGTTGCCGGCAACAAGGGTTCGATCCGCGCCAGAACCGACTCGGCGCGCTCAAGAAAAGCATTCAATCGGGAATCCACGTCTTTTCCTCAGGCTCGTTCACAGTGATGATGTCGATCCAGCGACGACACGCAGGTGAAAACTCCCGCTCCGCGCCTTGTTACAAGGCGATTCGGGAACCTCGGTATCGATGCATGATCGACTATGCTTGAGCAGCGAAGGGAAACGGAAGTGGTTCAACACCCCATGGATATCAAATTCACCCACCGGCTGTCATACAAGCAAGCCAGGCTTACCGTGCTCGTCGGGTTCATTCTGGGCACGCTGCTCAGCCTGCTGCAAATCGGCATCGATTATGCCAGTGAAGACGCCTCCATCAACCGTGAAATCCTGTCTTTGCTGGAAATCAGCCACAACCCGGCATCTCGCATCGCCTACAACATTGATGCCGAGCTGGCCCAGGAGCTCACGCTGGGCCTGTTGCGCTCACCGGCAATCATCTCCGCACAACTCACCGACAACAACAATACGGTGCTGGCCAGCGTCAAACGACCGGAGCTGCAAAGCGGCTATCGGGTGATCAGCGATTACCTGTTCGGCGCCAAACGCCAGTTCGAAGATCGTCTGTATCTGGACCATCTGCCCAACGAATCGCTGGGCACCCTGAATCTTGAAGTGGACACCTATGCGTTCGGCAGCCGCTTTCTGCGCCGGGCCGAAGTCACTCTGCTCAACGGCTTCGCCCGCAGCCTGCTCCTGACCGGCATCCTGCTGGCGCTGTTCTATGTGATGCTGACCAAACCCCTGGTGCGGGTGATCCGTGAACTCAGCGGACGTGATCCGCGCAGTGCCGAGCCCACCACCCTGGAATGCCCGACCGGGCACGCCAACGATGAAATCGGCGTGCTGGTCAAAGTCGCCAATCAGCAATTCGAGAACATCGCCACCGAAATTCAGCAGCGACGCAATGCCGAAAACCGTCTGACCGACTACCTCGGCCAACTGGAAAACATCGTCTCGGCGCGTACCGTCGAGCTCAAGGCGATCAATGCCCGGCTCAGCCAGTCCAACGAAGAACTCGAAGTCGCCCGCAGCACCGCACTGGAAATGGCCGAAGCACGCTCGGCGTTCCTCGCCAACATGAGCCATGAGATCCGCACGCCGCTTAATGGTCTGCTGGGGATGATTGCGCTGTCGCTCGACGGACCGCTGAATGCCGAACAGCAGCAACAGCTGTCAATTGCCCACGACTCCGGCAAGGTGCTGGTGGAATTGCTCAACGATATTCTCGATTTGTCGAAGTTCGATGCCGGGCAACTCGAACTTGAACATATTCCGTTCGATCTCGGCTCACTGATCGAGGACACCGCCAACCTGCTGTCGCAAAACGCGGCGCCGAGCGTCGAGCTGACGTGCCTGATCGATCCGCATTTTCCGGCGCTGGTGCTGGGCGATCCGACCCGGGTTCGGCAAATCGTCAGCAACCTGCTGTCCAACGCGCTGAAATTCACCCGCTTCGGTCGGGTGGATGTGCGTTTGTCGGCTTACAAGGATGGCGTGCGCATAGAGGTCTGCGACACCGGCATCGGCATCGCGCAAGAAGCCCAGATGCGAATTTTCCAGCCGTTCACCCAGGCGGGCGCCGGTATCACCCGCCAATACGGCGGCACGGGGCTAGGACTGGCGCTGACTTACAACCTCTGCGAAGCGATGCAGGGACGCTTGACCATCAGTTCAGAGATCGGCTTCGGCAGCCAGTTTTGCGCCGAGCTGCCCCTGCCCTGCCATACCCGCGCGCTGCCCCCGCCGCCCCTGCACGGCAAAATTCTCGCCATCACCGCTGCCAGCAGTGGTCTGGCGGAGTTGTTGAAAAGTCTGTTGCCGGTGTGGGGTTTGACGTACGAACAGCGCACCATCGATGACACGCTGCTGGGACTGACGCCCGACGTGGTGATCACCGATTGCCCGGAGTGCCTGTTCGGGCTGCGTCCGACGCTTGTCGCGCCTATTCTGCTGGTGACCGCCTACGGCAGTTTCCTGCCCAGTGAAGAGGCGGCAGCGCTAGCCCCGTTGCAACAACAAGCGCGGCCTCTGGCGCGCAATGCGCTCTACCAGAACCTGCGGCGCACCCTGCAACCTGAAGTCGCCACCGTCAACGATGCACAGCTCGATACGTCGACATTGGTAAAACGCGGAAAGGTATTGCTGGTCGAAGACAACCCGGTCAATCAATTGGTGGCCAAAGGCATGCTCGGCAAACTCGGCTGCGAGGTCATCGTCGCCGCACATGGCGCCGAAGCACTGGATCAACTGGAGTACCACGAATTCGACCTGGTGCTGATGGACTGCAACATGCCGGTGATGGACGGCTACGAAGCCAGTCGACAGATTCGCCAGAGCGGACGCTGGCCTAACCTGCCGATCGTAGCGCTGACCGCCAACGCCATGTCCGAGGAACGCGAGCGCTGCCGGGCTGCCGGCATGAGCGACTATCTGGCCAAGCCGTTTCGCCGTGAAGAACTGGCGGCGCTGCTGGATCAGTGGGTCCCGACTACGACAGCGCCTTGATCTGCCCGAGCAGTTGATCAAGACCGTTACGCAGTTCGTTGAGCCGGTCCAGATCCACCCCGCTGTCGCAGAGTAATCGGGCCTTGAGCGGCCCGACCTGTTCACGCAGCGCTTGCCCTTGCGGCGTAAGGCTCAGATGCACTTCTCGCTCATCGCGTGCCGAGCGCTGACGCTGTATCAGTTTTAACTGCTCCAGACGCTTGAGCAACGGCGTCAGCGTGCCGGAATCCAGCGCCAGACGCTCGCCCAAGGCCTTGACCGTCGGTTGCTCAGGCGCGGCTTCCTGCCATTCCCACAACACCAGCATCGCCAGGTATTGCGGATACGTCAGGCCGAGCTGGTCGAGCATCGGCTTATAGCCACGAATCACCGCCCGAGACGCGGCGTACAACTTGAAGCACAACTGACTGTCGAGCTTCAGCGAATCAACGGACAGGCTGTTCATTTGAGCAGGGCTTCAATCTCGCGGCTCAGATCCTGCGGCTTGGTCGCCGGGGCGAAGCGCTTGACCAACTGGCCATCCTTGCCAATCAGAAACTTGGTGAAGTTCCACTTGATGCCCTGAGAGCCAAGTACGCCCGGAGCGCGTTTCTTCAGTTGCACAAACAGCGGATGGGCGCCGGCACCGTTGACTTCGATCTTCTTGAACAGGGGAAAACTGACACCGAAATTCAGTTCGCAGAACTCGCTGATCGCGCCCTCATTGCCCGGCTCTTGTTTGCCGAACTGATTGCAAGGAAAGCCCAACACCACCAGACCTTGATCCTTGTAGGTCTGCCACAGCTCCTCGAGGCCTTTGTATTGCGGGGTGAAGCCGCACTTGCTGGCCGTGTTGACCACCAGCACAGCTTTGCCGGCGTAATCGGCCAGGGTTTTCTGCTCACCTTTGATGGTGGTGCACGGGATATTCAGCAGGTTGTCGCTCATGGTCGGCACTCTGAAATCAGGAAGAAGAGGTAAAAATAGCGAGCAATTTAATTGTGTGCAATTTAATTAATGGGATTGCCCCACGCAGAAGTTACCGAATGCACTTCGAGCCTTCGGCAGCTTCTAAACGGGGTTCAATCGAACCGTTCGATTGTGCAACTTATTCGCGGGGTGTCAGATCCAGGCACACCGAGTTGATGCAATAGCGCAAACCGGTCGGTGGCGGGCCATCAGGGAACACGTGCCCCAGATGCGCATCGCAGCGAGCGCATTTCACTTCGGTGCGGATCATGCCGTGGCTGACGTCACGAATTTCGGTCATGGCGCTTTCGCCGATCGGCGCATAGAAACTCGGCCAGCCGCAGCCTGAATCGAATTTGGTCTTGGAATCGAACAGCGCTTCGTTGCAGCAGACACAGTGATAAACACCGTCGGTTTTGGTGGCGTTGTATTTGCCGGAGAACGGTCGCTCAGTCGCACTTAGGCGGCACACGTTGTATTGCTCGGGGTCGAGCATGGCTTGCCATTCTTCCAGGGTTTTTTGCAACTTTTCCATCATCACACCTCAGCGGCTGAAAAAGCCCGATCTGTACCTTTTCCACGGATCGGGCGGCACGTATGATTGCGCCTCGTCACGCGCCAGTCTGGCAGCCAGACCGGACGCATTCAAACGGATTCTGGGAGCCATGGCTCAAGACGTCCGCCTGTGTAAACGCAGGAATCCCAGTACGGTTGTCCATCCGCCGCCTGGATCGTTCATTTTCGGGATCACATCGCCATGCAGTTCAGCAAATCGAACAAGCTCGCCAACGTCTGCTACGACATTCGCGGTCCGGTGCTCAAGCACGCCAAACGTCTGGAAGAGGAAGGCCAGCGCATCCTCAAGCTGAACATCGGCAACCCGGCGCCGTTTGGTTTCGAAGCGCCGGACGAAATCCTTCAGGATGTGATCCGCAACCTGCCGACCGCGCAAGGCTACAGCGACTCCAAAGGCCTGTTCAGCGCGCGCAAGGCCGTGATGCAGTACTACCAGCAGAAGCAGGTCGAAGGTGTCGGTATCGAAGACATCTATCTGGGTAACGGCGTCTCCGAGCTGATCGTGATGTCGTTGCAGGCGCTGCTCAACAACGGTGACGAAGTGCTGGTGCCAGCGCCGGACTATCCGCTGTGGACTGCGGCCGTTAGCCTGGCCGGCGGTAACGCCGTGCATTACCTGTGCGACGAAGGCGCCGACTGGTTCCCTGACCTGGCCGATATCAAGGCCAAGATCACGCCGAATACCAAGGCGATGGTTATCATCAACCCGAACAACCCGACCGGCGCGGTGTATTCGAAAGAAGTGTTGCTGGGTATGCTGGAGCTGGCCCGCCAGCACAATCTGGTGGTGTTCTCCGACGAGATCTACGACAAGATTCTGTACGACGACGCTGTGCACATCTGCACCGCCTCGCTGGCCCCGGACCTGCTGTGCCTGACGTTCAACGGCCTGTCGAAGTCTTATCGCGTGGCCGGTTTCCGCTCCGGCTGGATCGCGATTTCCGGGCCGAAACACAATGCCCAGAGCTACATCGAAGGCATCGACATGCTGGCCAACATGCGTCTGTGCGCGAACGTGCCGAGCCAGCATGCGATCCAGACGGCGTTGGGTGGCTATCAGAGCATCAACGATCTGGTGCTGCCGCAGGGTCGCCTGCTGGAACAGCGCAACCGCACCTGGGAGTTGCTCAACGACATTCCGGGTGTGAGCTGCGTCAAGCCGATGGGTGCGCTGTATGCGTTCCCGCGGATCGACCCGAAAGTCTGCCCGATCCACAACGACGAAAAATTCGTCCTCGATCTGCTGCTCTCCGAAAAGCTGCTGGTGGTGCAAGGCACAGCCTTCAACTGGCCATGGCCGGATCACTTCCGCGTCGTCACCCTGCCCCGTGTCGATGAACTGGAAATGGCCATCGGCCGCATCGGCAACTTCCTCAAGTCCTACCGCCAGTAACTGGCCAGCAGTGCGCAACGGCCCGAACGTTGCGCACTGTCTGATTCAGCAACACTTCTGCATTCCCCGCTTCCGCTCGCCTTCTACACTTGCGATTCATACCGGTCACGTGCGTCTGGCGCAATGGCGACGGGTCGCGAATGTCCGTCATCCGTGTCGGTGTCTGCTGTGGGAAATGGGGTTGTGTGACGAAGAATCGGCTGTAGGACACAGTTTGAAATAGTCACCCGGTTGAATAGCCCGGTGCAGCACCTTATATACCCCGCAGTACGCTACATCTTTAGCTTGAGGAGATTTCTACAACCATGATGCGCATCCTGCTGTTTTTGGCCACTAACCTGGCGGTCGTGCTGATAGCCAGCATCACCCTGAGCCTTTTCGGCTTCAACGGGTTCATGGCGGCCAACGGGGTTGATCTCGACCTCAGTCAGCTGCTGGTTTTCTGTGCGGTCTTTGGTTTCGCCGGCTCGCTGTTCTCGCTGTTCATCTCCAAGTGGATGGCGAAAATGAGCACCGGCACCCAGATCATCAGCCAGCCACGTACCCGGCATGAGCAATGGCTGCTGCAAACGGTCGAGCAACTGTCCCGTGAAGCCGGGATCAAGATGCCCGAAGTCGGTATTTTCCCGGCCTACGAAGCGAACGCGTTCGCCACTGGCTGGAACAAGAACGACGCACTGGTCGCTGTCAGCCAGGGCCTGCTCGAGCGGTTCTCGCCCGATGAAGTGAAAGCCGTGCTGGCCCACGAAATCGGCCACGTCGCCAACGGTGACATGGTGACCCTCGCGCTGATCCAGGGCGTGGTGAACACCTTCGTGATGTTCTTCGCGCGAATCATCGGCAACTTCGTCGACAAGGTGATCTTCAAGAACGAAGAAGGTCAGGGCATTGCTTACTACGTGGCGACCATCTTCGCCGAACTGGTGCTGGGCATTCTCGCCAGCTCGATCGTCATGTGGTTCTCGCGCAAACGCGAATTCCGTGCCGACGAAGCCGGTGCACGTCTGGCCGGTACCAGCGCAATGATCGGCGCCCTGCAACGTCTGCGCGCCGAACAGGGCCTGCCGGTGCACATGCCCGACACTCTGAATGCCTTTGGCATCAACGGTGGCATCAAACAAGGGTTCGCCCGCATGTTCATGAGCCACCCGCCGCTGGAAGATCGTATTGACGCATTGCGTCGTCTCGGTTGATCAGATCGGCGTGAAACAAGAAGGCCCGCAGAAATGCGGGCCTTTTTTGTTCTCCGGATTATGTAATGCCTGTTCCAGCCCCTTCGCGAGCAAGCTCGCTCCCACAGGGTTCTGTGGTGTTTATCGATCTATGAAATTACACAAATTACTGTGGGAGCGAGCTTGCTCGCGAAGAGGCCAGCACTGCTGGCACATAACTACCGACCAGAAACTCGATAAACCCGCTCCTCCAGCCGCGTCACCCCCGCCTGCAAGAACTTCCCACTTTCCTGCAACACATCCTGCACTTCCAGCGCCTGCACCTGCCAGGCATTGCCCAGCAACCGCTGCACTTCATCATCCCCCACCGCAAACGGTGGCCCGGGAATCTGCGCCTGTTCGTAATCCAGGGTGATCAGCAGGCCTTTCAAGCCCTGCGGCAGAATCTTCTGGAGCAGTGCCGCATAGCGCTCGCGCATCGGCGGTGGCAAGGCAATCAACGCTGCCCGGTCGTACAGTGCCGTGCAATCCGCGACATCGACTGCTGTCAGGGCAAAGAAATCGCCGCACCACAGCTCAATGGCGTCAGCGCGATAGACCTTGAACGCACCTTTCTCGCTAATCTGTGGCTGTAGCTGATGCTCACTGAAAAAGTCTTCGACAGCCGTCGAAGACAGCTCAATTCCGAGCACCTGATGACCACGCCCGGCCAGCCACAGCAAATCCAGACTTTTCCCACACAGTGGAACCAACACCCGCGCCGATGCAGGAACATTCAGATCCGGCCAGTGCCGCTGCAAATACGGGTTCACCTGCGGCAAATGAAAGCCGATCTGCTGCGACGCCCACTTCTTGTGCCAAAACTCAGGCTGCATGAATCACTCCCAATAATTCGATCAAAAAGCGTTAAAACTTATATTAGATTTAGATCAATGATCTGCCTGAAGATGGGCCATCTTAACGCTCAGGAACCCATCATGTTTCCCAGCCTGTTTATTTCTCATGGTTCTCCCATGCTTGCCCTGGAGCCTGGTGCCAGCGGCCCGGCGCTGACCCGACTGGCCGCCGAACTGCCCCGGCCAAAAGCCATCGTGATTGTCTCCGCACACTGGGAGAGCGACGAGCTACTGGTCAGCAGCCATCCACAGCCACAAACCTGGCACGACTTCGGCGGCTTCCCTCGCGCGCTGTTTGAAGTGCAATACCCGGCGCCGGGCGATCCGCAACTGGCTGGCGTAGTAGCCGATCTGCTGACCGCCAGAGATTTACCTGCGCGCATCGATCCGCAACGACCGTTCGATCATGGCGTGTGGGTGCCGCTATCACTGATGTACCCGCAGGCGGACATTCCGGTGGTGCAGGTTTCGCTACCGAGTCGCGGCGGTCCGGCACTGCAAACCCGCGTCGGTCGAGCGCTGGCAGGTTTACGTGAACAAGGGATTCTGCTGATCGGCTCCGGCAGCATCACCCACAACTTGCGCGAACTGGATTGGCACGCAGGCCCGGAAAGCGTCGAGAAATGGGCCCAGGACTTCCGTGACTGGGTGATCGACAAACTCGCAGCCGATGATGAGGCAGCGTTGCATGACTACCGCCAGCAGGCTCCGAACGCGGTGCGCAGCCATCCGAGTGATGAGCATTTGTTGCCGCTGTATTTTGCGCGGGGTGCCGGAGGCGCGTTCAGCGTGGCGCACAAGGGGTTCACCATGGGTGCGCTGGGCATGGATATTTATCGTTTCGGTTAACAGGTAAACCGAGTCGCGCCCATCGCTAGCAGGTTAGCTCCCACAGGTTTTGTGTGAACTCAAATAACAGGCATAAAAAATCCCCGAACCAGTCGGGGATTTTTTATGTTCGATCAATCAGCCCAAGGGCGGATCAATCTTCGCGATAGCGACGCAGTTTCAGCTGCTTACCAGCGACGCGAGTGTCCTTCAGCTTGGTCAGGAGTTTGTCCAGACCATCTTCCGGCAGCTCAACGAGGCTGAAGCTGTCACGCACCTGGATGCGACCGATCGCTTCACGGGCCAGACCACCTTCATTGAGGATGGCGCCCAGCAGGTTTTTAGCGGCGATACCGTCACGCGCACCCAGCGCGGTACGGCAACGAGCACGGCCTTCGCCCAAAGGCATTGGCGCGCGACGCTCGCGATCACCACGGTCCGGACGATCACCGGTACGCTCAGGACGGTCGCCACGCGGTGCGTTGTTCGGCACCAGTGGACGATCCTTCTCGATCGCAGCCAGAGTCAACGCCTGACCATTGGTGGCCTTGCGCAACAGAGCAGCGGCCAGAGCACGCGGCGTGCAGCCGATGTCTGCAGTCAGACGATCGAGCAGTTCACCGTGAGTCGATTCAGCATCGGCAACCAGCGGCGCCAGGCTGTTGGTCAGTTTCTTGATGCGCGCATCGAGAACTGCCTGAGCGTCCGGCAGGCGAACTTCGGCAACCTTCTGACCGGTTACACGCTCGATCACTTGCAGCATGCGGCGCTCACGTGGAGTCACCAGCAGCAGTGCGCGACCTTCGCGACCGGCACGGCCAGTACGGCCGATACGGTGTACGTAGGACTCTGGGTCGTACGGCATGTCAACGTTGAACACGTGAGTGATACGCGGAACGTCGAGACCACGAGCAGCAACGTCGGTCGCCACAACGATGTCCAGACGGCCATCTTTGAGCGAGTCGATAACGCGCTCACGCTGGTTCTGGGCGATGTCACCGTTCAACGCAGCGGCTTTGTAGCCTTTTGCGTCGAGGGCGCTTGCCAGATCCAGGGTCGCTTGCTTGGTGCGTACGAACATGATCAGAGCGTCGAAATCTTCCACTTCCAGCAAGCTGAGAACGGCCGAAGTCTTCTGGTCAGCGTGAACCAACAGGTGAGCCTGTTCGATCGCGGTAACGGTCTGGGTCTTGGTCTGGATCTTTACGTGTTGCGGATCGCGCAGGTGGCGTTCGGCAATGGCGCGGATCGACTGCGGCAGGGTCGCCGAGAACAAAACGGTCTGACGGGTGGCTGGCAGAGACTTGAAGATAACTTCGAGGTCGTCCATGAAACCCAGTTTGAGCATTTCGTCTGCTTCGTCGAGAACCAGGTGGTTCACAGTCGACAGCACTTTTTCGTCACGACGCAGGTGGTCGCACAGACGGCCCGGAGTGGCGACAACGATCTGTGCGCCATTACGGATTGCTTTCAGTTGTGGGCCCATAGGCGCGCCGCCGTAAACGGCCACAACGGTAACGCCCGGCATTTGCTTGGCGTAGGTTTCGAAAGCGGTTGCTACTTGCAGCGCCAACTCACGGGTTGGCGCCAGGATCAGGGCTTGCGGTTCGCGCTTGGCAGGATCGATGCAATGGAGAATTGGCAGAGCGAACGCGGCGGTTTTACCCGTACCGGTTTGCGCCTGACCGATCATGTCCTGGCCGGCCATGATGATCGGGATCGATTGCTGCTGGATAGCCGAAGGCTCTTCGTAGCCAGTCGCGATGACGGCTGCAAGAATGTTCGGATTAAGATTAAAAGCGGCGAATCCGCCGGTTTCCTGGGTCATGGGTCTGCCTCTAAGTGCATCCGCAAAGACCCATGCTCCAAAGCTGCGCATGCCGTGTAAGACTCAAGAGTCGCCCTGGCAGCTTTGTCGGCGGGGATTTGCGAAAACGAATGAAAGAAAAAAGAAACGTCCTGGAAGAGCCCGCAGTGCGGACATGCAGCCGAAGCTGACTTCGGGGAATTGCGCTACCTTGACGCGGCCTGGCTAAAGGCCGGCGCGCACTATACCGGAAATTACCGAAAAAGGGAGCTTTTTTTATCGCCTGAATCCGTCCGTCACCGTTGTGTAACGGGGTTTTGCGGATAATCGTGCAAAGGTCTATTTTTCAAAGGCCCGGCCCTGCTGAAGATACTGCTTAAACGCTTCACCGATGTGCGGCATGTGGTCGCGGCCCCCTCCCTCCCCGCTCGAGGAAATCCCCATGAATCAGCCCTGTCCTGGCCGCGTCACCCGGGAGCGCCGTGGTCACGTCCATATGATCGGCCTGGATCGAGCCGCCAAGCGCAATGCTTTCGACCTCGAGCTGCTCAATGAGCTGAGTCTGGCCTACGGCGAGTTCGAAGCTGACAGCGAGGCGCGGGTGGCAGTGGTGTTCGGCCATGGCGAGCATTTTACCGCAGGTCTGGATCTGGTGAATGCCAGCTACGCCGTCGCCCAAGGCTGGCAGGTGCCGACCGGTGGTTGCGATCCGTGGGGGGTTTTCGTCGGGCCCAGGGTGAGCAAACCAGTGATTGTCGCGGCACAGGGTTACTGCCTGACCATTGGCATCGAATTGATGCTGGCCGCTGACATCAACCTGTGCGCGAGCAATACCCGCTTCGCACAAATGGAAGTCCAGCGTGGGATTTTTCCTTTTGGTGGCGCGACTTTACGTTTTCATCAGGTGGCCGGTTGGGGCAACGCGATGCGTTGGCTGCTGACCGGGGATGAGTTCGATGCGCACGATGCGTTGCGTTTGGGACTGGTGCAGGAAGTGATGGCCAGCGAGGATCTGCTGCCGAGGGCGATTGAACTGGCTGAGCGGATTGCGCGACAGGCACCGCTGGGGGTGCAGGCGACGTTGATGTCGGCGCGACAGGCGCGGTATGAAGGTGAGACGGCGGCGGCACAGGGCTTGCCATCACTGGTGAAAAAGTTGCTGGCCAGTGAAGATGCCAAGGAGGGTATTCGGTCGCTGGTGGAGCGACGTCCCGGCACTTTCAAAGGGCTCTGAAAGATGTACCGGCCGTTATGGCCTCTTCGCGGGCAAGCCCGCTCCCACAGGGTTCGCGTCGGACACAAAATCTTTTAGCCACGCAATCACTGTGGGAGCGGGCTTGCCCGCGAAGGGGCCATCATCAGCGACTCAAGTGGCCGGGCGAATCGCCTTGATCAGCGACTGCAACGAATAACCCAACCTCGGCGCCAATGCCTCAGCCCGGGCGGTAAGCGCCTCTGAATCCAATTCCTGATCGAAATCCGCCGGCACCAGCAGAATCACATTGCCCTCCTTCACCGGCAGTTCCCAGTAGTGCCGGTGATAAAGCCCGCGCAATAACGCTGCGCCCAACGGCTTGCCGTCATCGGTGGCCCACTGGTTGATCACCAGCCAACCGCCCGGATTCAAGCGTTTCTGACAGTCACCGAGAAAACTCCAGGCCAGATGCCCGACACCGGGGCCGACGTCGGTATAGAGGTCGACGAAGATCAGATCCGCAGGTTCAGCAGTCGGCAGCAAATCAAGGGCATCGCCGACGCGGATGTATAAGCGCGGATCGTCATCCAGGCCAAGGTATTCAATGGCCAGACGCGGGACATCCGGGCGCAGTTCGATGGCCTCGACATCTTCCAGCGGCAGAAACTTGAGACACGCCTGCGTCAACGTGCCCGCGCCGAGCCCGAGAAACAGCGCACTCTCCGGGTGCTCGTGGCACAACGCGCCAATCAGCATTGCCCGGGTGTAGTCATATTCCAGCCAGCTCGGATCGGCAGTGAACACACAGCTTTGCTCGATGGCATCGCCAAATTCGAGAAAGCGGTAATCGGCCACTTCCAGCACGCGAATCACGCCGAACTCATCCTGTACTTCGGCGAGCAAATGCTCGACGCGCTCCTCAGTCATCTTGTCTCCTGGTGGTCACCGGGCGCGGTGACGCGATGGCACCGCAGTGGCGCCGTGGCAAAGCGGCGATTGTCGACGAAGGGGTGGGAACAGGTCACGCACTAATTGCTGCTAACATGGCCTTCCGTGCGTAGAACCTAGAGACCGTGATGAGCCAACCGTGGAGCCCTGATAGCTGGCGCGCCCTGCCGATCCAGCAACAACCCCATTACCCAGACGCCGCGCACCTGCGCCAGGTTGAACAAACCCTGGCCAGTTATCCGCCACTGGTGTTTGCCGGTGAGGCGCGGGAACTGCGTCGTCAATTTGCCGAAGTGACTCAGGGCCGGGCGTTCCTTTTGCAGGGCGGCGATTGCGCCGAAAGCTTTGCCGAATTCTCTGCGGCGAAGATTCGCGACACCTTTAAAGTGTTGCTGCAAATGGCGATCGTCATGACCTTCGCGGCCGGCTGCCCGGTGGTCAAGGTCGGACGCATGGCCGGCCAGTTCGCCAAGCCGCGTTCGGCCAACGACGAAACCATCGATGGCATCACCCTGCCCGCCTACCGTGGCGACATCGTCAACGGCATCGGCTTCGACGAAAAGAGCCGCGTGCCTGACCCGGAACGTCTGCTGCAGTCGTATCACCAGTCCACCGCGACGTTGAACCTGCTGCGCGCGTTCGCCCAAGGCGGTTTTGCCGACCTGCATCAGGTGCACAAGTGGAACCTCGATTTCATCGCCAACTCCGCGCTGGCCGAGAAGTACAGCCACCTCGCCGACCGCATCGATGAAACCCTGGCCTTCATGCGCGCCTGCGGCATGGACAGTTCGCCGCAACTGCGCGAAACAAGTTTCTTCACCGCCCACGAAGCGCTGCTGCTGAACTACGAAG
>NZ_JBIWAL010000017.1:94637-110587 GCF_044760045.1 Pseudomonas sp. NPDC098747
AGCCTGACCAACGATTACTACGATTGCTCGGCGCACATGCTGTGGATCGGCGACCGCACCCGTCAACTCGATGGCGCGCACGTCGAATTCCTGCGCGGGGTGAACAACCCGATCGGGGTCAAAGTCGGCCCGAGCATGAACCCTGACGACCTGATCCGCCTGATCGACGTACTCAACCCGGACAACGATCCGGGGCGCCTGAACCTGATCGCGCGGATGGGTGCCAACAAAGTGGGCGATCATCTGCCTGCGCTGATCCGCGCGGTGCAGCGTGAAGGCAAGCAGGTGCTGTGGAGCTCCGACCCGATGCACGGCAACACGATCAAGGCCAGCAGCGGCTACAAGACTCGCGATTTT
This sequence comes from Pseudomonas sp. NPDC098747, assembly GCF_044760045.1. Classification (NCBI taxonomy): domain Bacteria; kingdom Pseudomonadati; phylum Pseudomonadota; class Gammaproteobacteria; order Pseudomonadales; family Pseudomonadaceae; genus Pseudomonas; species Pseudomonas sp. NPDC098747. The sequence goes on from NZ_JBIWAL010000017.1 coordinate 94,995, forward strand.
GCGCAGATCCTTGGCGAGGTTAAGCAGTTCTTCCAGGTGCACGAAGCCGAAGGCACTTATGCCGGCGGCATTCACATTGAAATGACCGGGCAGAACGTCACCGAGTGCATTGGTGGCGCACGGCCGATCACTGAGGATGGCTTGTCGGATCGTTATCACACGCACTGTGATCCACGGATGAATGCTGATCAGTCGCTGGAGTTGGCGTTTTTGATTGCTGAAACCTTGAAGCAGGTACGGCGCTGAGATCCAACATTTATATCGTTTGAACTGGCCTCATCGCTGGCAAGCCAGCTCCCACAGGGATCTGTGTCGTATACAAAATTTGAGTACGACCTGGTCACTGTGGGAGCTGGCTTGCCAGCGATAGCGTCAGCTCATGCATCATCACATTGGGCCATGGCCACCCTTAGTCTGCTGGCACTCTCACGCTGACAATTAAGCTGCACCTGCGCCAGCCCCAGCCAATCCGCCATCCGCCGCAAATTCACCGCCAACGCCAACATTCCCTCTTCATCCAGCCCCGGCTCTTCCTCGTGCACCGCATGCACCGCCAGTCGTCCCGACGCCCGCTCGGCACGCAAATCGACCCGCGCGGCAATCCGCTCGTTGTACAAAAACGGCAGCACGTAATAGCCGTAAACGCGCTTGTCCTGCGGCGTGTAAATCTCCAGCCGATAGCGAAAATCGAACAGACGCTCGGTGCGACTACGCTCCCAGATCAACGAATCGAACGGCGACAGCAGCGCACTGACCACGACCTTGCGCGGGACTTTCGGCTCCGGCAGGCAGTACGCGATTTGCCGCCAACCGGCAACTTCGCACATCTGCAATTGCCCCGCCTCGACCAGCTCCGCCAGTCGCGGACGTGCATCCGCCGGGCTCAAGCGAAAGTAATCACGCAGGTCTTTTTCAATGGCCACGCCCAGCGCTTCGGCCGCATGCAGCAACAATCCACGCTGCGCCTGCGCTTCATCAGGCAATACCTGTTGCAGGATCAATGAAGGAATCACCCGCTCCGGCAAATCATACAAACGCTCGAAACCACGCCGCCCGGCCACGGTCACTTCACCGGCGGCAAACAACCATTCCAATGCATGTTTTTCCGCACTCCAGTCCCACCACTGCCCGGGCTTGTCCTGGCGAGTCGATAAGCTACCGGCGCCCAACGCACCCCGTTCTTGCACCGCGCTCAAAACCCGGCGAATAACATCCTGGTGCTGAAGACCAAACTTCGCCAGTTGCTGATAAATATCTTTGCCACGCTTGGCCCGCTGCATTCGCCAACACAGCAACGGATACATCGGCATCGGCAACAACGACGCTTCATGGCCCCAATATTCAAACAGCGTACGCCGACGCCCCGAACTCCAGGCAGCCTGGTCGAGCAGATCGGAAGAATAGGCACCGAGACGGGAAAACAGCGGCAGGTAGTGCGAACGCACCACGGCGTTGACGGAGTCGATTTGCAGCAGGCCCAGCCGTTCGATCAGCCGGTTGATGTGCGGCGCCTTGACGGTCGGCGGCTGGCGCCCGTTGAACCCTTGGGCAGCCAGCGCCAGACGTCGAGCCTGTTTGAGGGAAAAGGACAGTGTCGCGGGCATGAGCATCTCCTTGTCTGCTCGCAACCTACCTCAGTCCAGAAGGTTTTGTGTAGCGATGGCCTCATCATTTATGCATCGGATCATCCCAGAACGGCCGCACTGACTCGTGTTCGACGTCGGCACGACTGACCCCGATATCTTTCAACGCTTCGTCGCTCAAACTGGCAAGCAGCTCACGTTCACGGTGAAGTTCGTACCAGCGGCTAAACTTGTGCAGCAGGTCGGAAACCATATGGCCATGGCCGGAAAATTTCTCTTCGCCTACGTACTCTCTTTGACCTTTCATCGTTTTGCTCTCCGTTGTGGATGGCTCAAGTCTCGCGCCAGCGCTAAGATCAATCCAACGAATGTTTCTGATGGTATGCATCACGGAGATTCATCAATTGTCGGCCTACCCCAGTATCGATACCGATGTCCTGCGCACCTTTGTCGCGATAGCCGATCAGGGCGGTTTCACCCGCGCCGGCGAAATGGTCAACCGCACGCAATCTGCGGTGAGCATGCAGATGAAGCGACTTGAAGAAGACGTGTTACAGCGTCAGTTGTTCGAACGTGACGGGCGACAGGTGCGCCTGACTGCCGAGGGTCAGGTGCTGCTCGGCTACGCGCGGCGCATCCTCAAACTGCACAGTGAAGTGTTCAACACCTTGCGCGAGCCACACATGGTCGGCACCGTGCGGATCGGCACGCCGGACGATTACGTGATGCGCTTTCTACCGGGGATCCTCTCGCGGTTTGCGCAGTTCTATCCGCTGATCCAGATCGAAGTGCATTGCGAATCGACCAAACAGCTGTTGCAGCGCACCGATCTGGACTTGTCGATCGTCACCCGCGAACCGGGTAACGAGATCGGCCAACTGCTGCGCAAGGAGCGTTTCGTCTGGGCCGAGGCGCAGAATTTCAGCGCCCACGAACAGACGCCGTTGCCGCTGGCGATGTTCAACAGTGATTGTTTTTGCCGCTTGTGGGCGTGCAATGCGCTGGATGCGATGGGCCGCGATTACCGCATCGCCTACAACAGCACCAGCCTGTCGGCGCTGATGGCGGTGGTGAGCGCGGGTCTGGCGATCACCGCGCAGCTGGAAAGCCTGATCACCCCAGACATGCGCATTCTCGGTGCCGATGAAGATCTGCCGCAACTGCCGGAGGCGAGCATCATGCTGATCCGCAACCTGAACAATCCATCACCGATCACCGAATGTCTGGCCGAACACATCGTCGAGGGCTTCAAACTTTAAAGGCGAGCATTACCGCACACAGCACCAGGAAACCGCAGAACAACCCACGCAGGAGCTTTTCCGGCAGGGCGTGGGCGACTTTCACGCCCCAACTGATGCTGGCCAGACCACCAATGGCCAGCGGCAAACCGATCATCCAGTCCACTTCGTGGTGCACCGCATAAGTCACCAGCGTGACGCCGGTGCTCGGCAATGCCAACGCCAGCGACAAACCCTGAGCAACCACTTGCGTGGTCCCAAACAGGCTGGTCAGCACCGGCGTCGCGACCACCGCCCCGCCGACACCGAACAACCCGCCCATGGTCCCCGACGCCGCGCCAAGTACGCCCAGCCATGGCCAGGAATAACGCATCTCGGACGTCGGCGCAGGGCGTTTGCCGAACATTTTCAGCAGGTTGTAAACCGATAGCACCACAAGAAACGCGACAAAGCCGATGCGCATGGTTTGCGCGTCGATGCCAACAGCCCAGATCGAACCGATCCACGCAAAGCAGAACCCCATCACCGCCAACGGCAACGCGTGACGCAGTTCGATGCGATTGCGCTGGTGATAGCGCCACAGCGCCAGCATTACGTTCGGCACCACCATCACCAGCGCCGTGCCTTGGGCGATCTGTTGATCGAGGCCGAACCACACGCCGAGCAACGGGATCGCGATCAAGCCACCACCGATGCCGAAGATGCCACCGAGCGTGCCAAGCGCGGCGCCGAATAGCAGGTACAACAAAAACTCCATCACAGTCGAATTCCTCTCACGTCAGGCGACTCATCCTACGCAGTCGCGGCTGGCGGGGAAACGCACAGCAACGCACAATGGCTATGCCTATTCCGCACAAGCGCTGAACACCATGAATCCCAATCAGTTAACCGATCAACTCGGGCTGTTTCTCGACGTGCTGGAGAGTGGCAGTTTTTCTGCCGCGTCTCGCCGTCATCCACTGACGCCTTCGGCTGTCGCGCGGCGCATCGATAGCCTGGAAAGCGCGGTGGGCAGCCAGTTGTTCATTCGCAGCACCCATGCCGTACGCGCCACACCGGCAGGTCTGGCCTTTGCCGAACGGGCGCGGCGCATCGTCGCCGAACTGCAATTGGCCCGCGCTGAAGCGGTGTCCCTGAGCAGTGCACCGGAGGGCTTGATCCGCATCGATGCGCCGGCAGCGTTCGGTCGCCGGCATCTGGCCCCGGTGATTGCCGATTTTCTGGTGTTGTATCCGGGCCTGGACGTGCAACTGCACCTGATCGACAGTTTCGTCGACATGCACGGCTCGAACTTGGGCAAGGTCGATCTGGTGCTGCGCGCCGGGCAATTGGCCGACACCCGACTGGTTGCCACGCCGCTGGCGAGCATGGTGCGAATCGCCTGCGCGAGCCCCGACTATCTCAAGCGGCGCGGCGTACCGAATCATCCCGCGCAGTTGGGCGAACATGACGGTCTAGACTGGGATGGCCTGGCACCTCCCTTCGCCTGGCGTTTCGAGCAGGATGGGCAGATGCAATTGCACCGCCCGGCACGCATCCGCATGAGCGCCAATAACGCCGAAGCACTGGTGTGCGGCGCGTTGGCCGGGTTGGGCATCGCGCATCTGCCGACGTGGCTGGCCAGCGAATACCTGTTGCGCGGCGAACTGTTGCCGCTGTTCTGCGAAAACGGCCTGCCGCAACCCGAGAGCACCGGCATCTACGCCTTGCGCATGGAGCAGCAGACCCACTCGCGCAGCCGCTTGTTGCTGGAGTACCTCAAGACCCGTTTCAGCCCGGTTCCGCCATGGGATCTGGCGTTGCAACGAGATTTGGGCAGACTCTAGCGTCTGGAGAATTATCTGGCGCATTAAACATTCGAGCGCTAGATTCATGAGCATTACTGATCAAGGCTTTGACATGACCACCGACCGCGACACCTGCGATGACCTGCTGCTGGATAATCAGGCTTGCTTCGCCCTGCATTCCACTTCGCTGATGATGACCAAAGTCTACAAACCCATGCTGCAAGCCATCGGCCTGACCTATCCGCAGTATCTGGCGATGATGGTGCTGTGGGAGAAGGATGGTTTGACCGTGGGAGAAATCAGCACGCGACTGCTGACAGATCCGGGATCGCTGACACCCTTGCTCAAGCGGCTGGAAGGTGAAGGTTTGCTCAGTCGCACGCGCAGCCGCGAAGATGAGCGCGTGGTGATTGTCGAGTTGACCGAGCAGGGCCGCGCTCTGCGAGATAAAGCCCAAAGCATCCCGCAATGCATTCTCGGCGCCAGCGGCTTCAGCCTGGAGCGTTTGCAGAAACTGCAAGCCGAGTTGCAGGCACTGCGCAGCCATCTGCAAGAAAGCTTGAGCTGATTGCCCTAATCAATTCCTGTTTAAAAACAAAACCTGTGGGAGCCGGGCTTGCCCGCGATGGCGTCCATTCAGCCAAAGTTACTGTGTCTGAAGCACCGTCATCGCGGGCAAGCCCGGCTCCCACAGGTTTCTCCTCTCTACCGAAACCCTTCCTGGCGACAATTTTTCGAAGTCGCCCTGCACTTGCTCCAGCGCCTCTAAATCAATACTTCCAGCGCACAACATCGCACTGATTCTTTGGCTGTTTTAATTTTGTCAAAAAATTTATCTTGCGCACTAAACATTAGCGAGCTACATTCACCTCGAACTTACTTGGCGCGCAAACAATTAGCGCGATACATCACACCCAACGAGGCTCACACCATGCAAACTCTCTACACCGCAATCGCAACCTCCACCGGCGGCCGTGACGGTCGTGCGATCTCCAGCGACAACATCCTCGACGTTAAACTCGCGACCCCGAAAGAACTCGGTGGTGCTGGCGGCGCGGCGACCAATCCTGAGCAATTGTTTGCCGCCGGCTACTCGGCTTGCTTCATCGGCGCGCTGAAATTCGTCGCCAGCCAGACCAAACGCAAAATCCCGGACGACGCCTCGATCACCGCCCATGTCGGTATCGGTCAGATTCCTGGTGGTTTCGGTCTGGACATCGACCTGCACATCAGCCTGCCAGGCCTTGAACAAGCCGACGCACAAAGCCTGGTCGACGCCGCTCACCAGGTCTGCCCGTACTCCAACGCCACGCGTGGCAATGTCGAAGTACGTCTGCACGTCACCGTTTGAAGTCAGATGACAAACCACTGGGTTCAGTGGCAAAACTGAAATTGCAGGCACAAAAAAGCCCGACTCAATGGTCGGGCTTTTTCTTTCCGCAAAAAGCAGTGCTTATTTAGCACGGCCTTTGTAGGAACCGCCTTCGCGGGTGTCGATCTCGATCTTGTCACCGATTTCGATGAAGTCAGCAACTTGCAGCTCGGTACCGTTGGCCAGTTTGGCTGGCTTCATTACCTTGCCGGAAGTGTCGCCACGAGCCGAACCTTCGGTGTAGTCAACTACGCGCACGATGGTGGTCGGCAGTTCTACCGAAACCAGACGCTCTTCGAAGAAGATCGCTTCGCAAACATCGGTCATGCCTTCTTCAACGAAAGGCAGAACGGCTTCGATGTCTTCAGCGTTCAGCTCGTACATGGTGTAGTCGGTGGTGTCCATGAACGTGTAGGTGTCGCCGCTGATGAAGGACAGAGTCGCTTCTTTGCGGTCGAGGATTACGTCGTCCAGTTTGTCGTCAGCGCTGTAAACGATCTCGGTCTTGTAACCGGTCAGCAGGTTTTTCAGCTTGGTCTTCATGATCGCGCTGTTACGGCCCGACTTGGTGAATTCAGCTTTCTGAACCAGCCAAGGATCGTTTTCGAGACGGATCACGGTACCGGGTTTGAGTTCTTTACCAGTTTTCATTGCGAATATCCGAATTTGGATGGGATTTACATAAATCTAGGCCGCGTATCATATCCAATTTAGGTAAAACTGTACCAGCGCTGCGGCAAGATCGGCCTGCAAGCCTTGTTCCAGACACCATGTTTCGGCGTTTTCCTGCAGTTCTGGCCAGTGTTTACAGGCGCTGAGCCAGTGGTCGCCAATCGGCTGACCTGCGCTCCACGCCTGCCATAGACCGTTCATCGCCTGCGTCGCTCCCGGCGAGAGACCTTTCGTGTACAGGGCAAGGAAGGCGTCGAGCTTGTCCAGATGAATGTCTTCGTCCTGCTGGTAGATGTGCCACAGCATCGGCCTCCCCGCCCACTGCGCCCGCACAAATGAGTCTTCACCGCGCACCGCGTTGAAATCGCAGCACCAAAGCAAGTGATCGTATTGATCCTGACGGATGAACGGCAGCACCTGCACGGTCAGCGCCTGACGCACATCAATCGCCCCGACGGCCAGGGTTTCCACGCCGAGCCATCGCGCAACGTCACCGAGAATCCGCCCTTCCGGCACCAGCAAATGCGTGGGCGACGCGCCAGCCGCCAGCACGTCCAGCCAACTGGCCAGCCCGGCGTTCTCGTAGGCAAACAGTGAAATCAGTTGTGCGTCGGGCGCGCGTTCGATACCCAGACCTTGCAGGAATTGTCGCTGCGCCAGGCCATCGCGCTGAAACGTCCGACGTTGCTCGAGCAAACCTCGTTCGCGCAGCAGCCCTCCGGTACCTGGGCGGAACCCCGGAAAGAAGAAGATTTTCTGCACCGACTTGTACTTGACCGACGGCAGACCATGACATCCGGTGACCCAGTCTTCGGCGCTGAGATAGTCGAGGTTCAACCACAGCGGCGGCTTCTCCCGCTCGGCCATGACGTCCATGTAAGCGCTCGGTAGCTGGCAGGCGAACGCAGCGATCACCACGTCAGCGGCGTCGGCGGGCAGCCACTCGCTCGGCCAGTGCCGCACCTCTACACCTTGCAGCCATTGTTGCGCGGCGCTGATATCGATCTCCGGGCAAATACGCTCGAAGGCGCGCAGATCATCAACCCAAAGCCGCACGGCCAGCGAATGCTCGGCCACCAATTGCCGAGCCAGACGCCAGGTCACGCCGATGTCGCCATAGTTGTCGACAACGGTGCAAAAAACATCCCAGCGGGTATTCAGTGGTGGCATTTAAGACTCCCGTTGGCAAAAGCACCGATTGTCCGCATTAATGAGCGGATGCAGAAGGGCCGACGGCGATTAATCTTCGTGCGACAATCGCAACTTGCCCGCAACCATCCGCCAGGAGGCAGCCATGCCCTATCGTCCCAACCCGCGTCGCCCCTTGCCTGTTCAGCTTAGCGCGCTGCATTTGACCGGCAGTATTGCCTTGGGTATTTGGCTGGGTTTCCTCGCGATCGCGCTGACCTGCTGGTTGCTCTCGCGTTTTCTGTTCAACGAGCAACTGGCGCCAGTGGCCCAGGCCGTTCAGCAACTGGCCAATCCACCCGTGGTGCAACCGGTGCCGAGCATTCCACCGCAGAGCCCGCTGTTTGATCAGTACGAAGAAAACCTGCGCAAGAACGAGCAACAGAATCGTCTGGATCAGGCACGCGACAGCCGCCGCAATCTGTCGAACCCAAAATGTCAGTTCTGGTTGCAACAAGACCAGACCGCGCCAAGCGAAAAAAGCCGCGCCAACGTTTTGCAATTTTGCGATTGATCATGAATAAACACAGCGTCCACCAACTGATTCTCGACAAACTGCGCATCGACCTCGATATTGCCGAACGCGCCGCGCAAACCGCATACGAAACCGCGACCCACGAAGAGAACATCGCCGAGAACAAGTACGACACGCTTGGACTTGAGGCGTCGTATCTGGCGGCGGGGCAAGCGAAACGGGTCGAGGAAATCCGTCAGTCACTGGCGCTGTGCCAGAACCTGGCGCTGCGTGCCTATGACGAAAACCGTGGAATCGAGGTTGGTGCCCTGCTCGGCCTGGAGGACGAAAAGGGTCGCGAGCAATGGCTGTTTCTCGCCCCGGATGCGGCAGGCTTGAAAATCGATGTGGTGGGCCAGCCGATTACCGTCATCACCCCGCGCTCACCGCTGGGTAAAAGCCTGCTGGGCAAGTTCGAGGGTGATGAGGTGGAGATTCTGGTGGCGGGCACCCGGCAACACTTTGCGGTTACCGAGGTGCTCTGAAGCAGTGGATCAGTGAACCGGCAGTTCGACGCCGGCGAACAGTTCTTCCAGTTCCTGCTTGTTGTGACACGCGATGGCTTTGGCCATTACTTCGCGGGTCAGGTGCGGGGCAAACTTCTCGATGAAGTCGCACATGAAACCCCGCAGGAAGGTGCCGCGACGGAAACCGATCTTCGTCACGCTCGATTCGAACAACTCGCTGGCATCCAGCACCACCAGGTCGCTGTCGAGTTTGGTGTCGACCGCCATTTTGGCGACGATGCCCACGCCCAGACCCAGACGCACGTAGGTTTTGATCACGTCGGCGTCGGCGGCGGTGAACACCACTTTCGGCGTCAGACCACGATGGCTGAACGCTTCGTCGAGTTTCGAACGGCCGGTGAAACCGAACACGTAAGTCACGATCGGGTATTCGGCCAATGCTTCGAGGGTCAGCTTCGGCAGTTTGGTTAGCGGGTGGCCCTGTGGCACGACCACGCAGCGGTTCCAGCGGTAGCACGGCATCATCACCAGATCGCCGAACAGCTCAAGCTCTTCGGTAGCGATGGCGAAATCGACGGTGCCGTCAGCGGCCATTTCGGCGATCTGCATCGGCGAACCCTGGTGCATGTGCAGCGCCACGTCCGGGTATTGCTTGATGAAATTGCTGATCACCGGCGGCAACGCATAACGTGCCTGGGTGTGAGTGGTGGCAATCGACAGGGTGCCTTTCTTCTCGTTGGAGAATTCCTGGGCGATCTGCTTGATGCTTTCAACCTTGCGCAGAATCTCACCGGCGGTGGTGATGATGCGCTCACCGGCTGGCGTGACGCGGGTCAGGTGCTTGCCGCTGCGGGCAAATACTTCAACGCCGAGTTCGTCTTCCAGCAGGCGGATTTGTTTACTGATGCCCGGTTGCGAGGTGTAAAGGCTTTGGGCTGTAGCGGAAACGTTGAGGTCGTGGTGCGCCACTTCCCAGATGTAGCGCAATTGTTGAAGCTTCATATGTATCCCTCAAAGCAGGTAGACGCCACGGGCATCAGCGACGGTATATAACTATATTAATGGTTTGAAGAATAAATCTAGAACTTTTTCATCAAAGCGCCATTATTCCAGCCTCAGCGATCCTCGCGCCGCCGACGCTCCACCAGCGGCACCAGATACACCGGCACCTTGGCCAATTGCAGGACCCGCGCCGCCGTGCGCCCCAACGGCGTTTCCGCGCCAACCCCGTGGCTGTGACTTCCTACGATCAGCAAATCGACAGAGAGTTTCTGCACCTGGTCGAGAATCACCTGCGACGGATCGCCCTGCACTACACGCACCGCACGAATCCGCTGCAAATCCTGCTCGCCCTCCTCCCCAAGCTCTTCGCGAAAACTCTCCAGCACGCGCTGCTCGATATTGGCGATGACTGTTTTCAGCCCCTGGCTGTGGAATTCGTTCAACGCCTGTTCGTCGAGATAACTCTGCAATACCGATTCGGCAAACAGCCCCATCGGCTCCACCGCGTGAACCACATACAAATCGGCGTTGAACGTTCGCGCCAACGCCAGGGCATGCTGCATCACTAATGGTGCGTACAGACCGAGGTCAGTGGCATACAGCATCGAACGAATCATATGACCTCCTCGCAAGCCAACATGGCGGAGATTTGATTGAGCTTAGCAGTGCCTTGGCGAGTACGACGGACGACGCAACGTCTTGAAGCACAGGGCTTTAGATCGACGGCTCGTTGCTGATGCCATGCGGCACATGGCCGGTGGCGACCACTTCGCGGGCAAGCTCGCAATGACCGGCCTGATCGTCGAAGAACACGTCGGCGGCAAACGCTTCGAGGAACGCCGATTTGGTCAGGCCACCGAGAAACAGTGATTCATCGAGGCGGATGTCCCATTCACGCAACGTACGAATCACCCGTTCATGCGCCGGGGCCGAACGCGCGGTGACCAACGCCGTGCGGATCGGGCAGTCATCATCGGGGAACTCGCGCTGCAACAAATTGAGCGCCGCCAGAAAGCCCTTGAACGGCCCGCCACGCAATGGCTCGCGCGCCGACTCGCGCTCCTTGGCCTGAAAGGCTTCGAGCCCACCGGATTGATAGACCCGCTCCGACTCGTCGGAAAAGATCACCGCGTCACCGTCGAAGGCGATGCGCAATTCGTCACTAGCCGCGCGGCTGGCGCCTCCGGACAAAATCGTCGCCGCGGCAAAACCGGCATCCAGCGCCGCACGCACGTCTTCGGCATGCGTGGAGAGAAACAGGTCGCAACCAAACGCTTTCAGGTAGGGATAAGGACTGCGCCCCCCGACGAACGCCGCGCGGGAAATGGCCAGACCATAATGGTGAATCGAATTGAAGACGCGCAGGCCAGTGTCGGCGCTGTTGCGCGACACCAGAATCACCTCGACCCGCGCGCGGCCGAGGCGACTGTTCAGGTTCAGGAGTTTCTCCACCAGCGGGAAAGCATCGCCGGGCGCAAGAATTTCGTCCTCATGCTCGATCTGATATTGCCGGTAGGCTTCGACGCCGCTCGACAAGTAGACCTTGTGGCTTTCGCTCAGGTCGAACAAGGCACGCGACGAGATCGCCAGCACCAGTTTGTCATCGATGTTCTTGGCCATGCGTTCCCCCACCTTGTGCAAAAAACCGACTCACGCATTGCGTCGGTCGATAAAACTCAATGTTCGATACAGCGCTTCGATGCGCGGCAGTTCACAGCCTGCCTCTTTCGCCGCCGCCAGGGGCCGGGCGTAGATGGCCTCCAGCTCCAGTGGACGCTTGTGTAAAAAGTCGTGGTACATGCTCGGCCAATAGTCGGGCAGTTTCTCGGTCATCGTGAACAGGAAGTCGGCGTAACCGGGCGCCACGTCCTGGCCACAAGCCTTGGCACCCTGCACCACCTCTGCCATCAACGCCTGAATCAACGCGCGGCTGTCGGTATCGGCCATCAGTGGCGTGGTGCCCGCGCCGAGCAATACCGAGAGACCGTTGTAAGGAATGTTCCAGACCAGTTTCTGCCAGCGCGCCTGATGCAGATTGAGCATTGCCTGGGAATCAATGCCGGCGGCACGGAACAGCCCGGAGCCCTCCTCGACGATCGCCATACGCGCGCCGTCATCGCTTGCCGGACCGCTGTGATAACCGACGTTGACTGCCCCGAGTGCCTGGTGAGTGATTTGTCCGGGGCCGTCGCGATGCACGCAGATCAGGCATAGACCACCGAGCAGATGCAGGGACTCAGGCAACAATTGCCGCAGGCTGTCCTCGACGTCGAGACCGTTCTGCAGCACCAGCACTTTCGCGCCTGGCTTGGCCGCCGCAATGATCGACGGCGCCAATCCAGCATTGCTGGTGGTCTTGGCGCCGACCAGCAGCCAGTCGCACCGGGGCATGTCTTCAGCCGATGAATAGGCCTGCACCGGATCAAGCTTCAGTAGGCCATGCACCGCACTGTTCACCTGCAAGCCATGTTCGGCGACGGCAGAGAACTCGCTGCGCAACAGAAAGTGCACATCGAACCCCGCCCGCGCCAGCATCACACCGTAGAACCCGCCAATCGCACCGGTGCCGATAATCCCCACCACCGGTTTGTTGATTGTCCCCATTTATGGCAACTCCTCTGCAATTCGACCCAGCGCCTGCACCAGTGCCGCGTTAAGCGCGTCGGCTGTCAGGCGCGTGTGCAATGCGCCAAAGAACTCGCCGTCGCGCACCACAAACAGCGCCGGCAAATGAAAGACCTGATAACGCTCCACCAACCCGCCGTTGTTGCCGGCATCGATCCAGCACAGACGATCCACCGCCAGTGCGAATCCCGGCAACACCTCACGGGCGAAGCGGCAACTGGCGCAGCCGACACTGGTGAAAATCACCAGCGAAACGCCGCTCATCGCCAACAGCCGCTGGTCGGCGTCGAAATCGGTCAGCTCGGATTCGACCACTATACTGGGGGAAACAATGTCAAATGGCCGACACAGGGAGTCTGTGCTCATGGGACGTTTCATTCCTCATCCGGACGAAGTGCCGGTTGAACTGACGTTGCTCAAGCCCGAGTGTATTTCCAGGCAACAGCTGCACACTATCAGCCTCGGCGGCATCGCTTGCAATTACCACCGTGCCTGGCGCCATGGCACCGCGCTGCAAGTGCGCCTGCCGACGCTAAACGCCGACCTCTGTTTTCCGGGCTATGTGGCGTGGTGTCTGCGCCGCAAAAAAGGTTATCTGGTGGGGATCGCTTTCACCGACGAGCAAACGCTGTTCAGCGCGCGAATGGGTGAGCAGGTGTGTCAGATTGAACGCTACTGCCGCATCAACGACGCCCACGATGACCTGCAGGAAATTCAGGCTGTGGCCCTGCAATGGGTCGAGCAACACGCCGATGAGTTCTCCCACGACAGCGTGCGCAAGGCTTTTACCCTGCCAGAGCTGGATTAAAGCGGCGTTTGCCCATTGTCGAGCAGGCGCGTAACGCGCTAAGGTTCGGCTCCCCGACGCGCTTAAATTCGCTGTGCTCCGCCGCGCGGGGATCGCTGGCGGCCGGCACCCGTGACCTGACGAGTAAACGATGGCTGATTTACCGATCAACGACCTAAACGTCGCCTCTAACGAGACCCTGATCACTCCTGATCAGCTCAAGCGTGATATCCCTCTGAGCGACGCCGCCCTGCGCACCGTCACCAAGGGCCGCGAAGTCATTCGCAACATTCTTGATGGCACCGACCACCGTCTGTTCGTAGTGATCGGCCCGTGCTCGATCCACGACATCAAGGCTGCCCACGAATACGCCGAGCGCCTGAAAGTGCTGGCCGCGGAAGTCTCCGATACCTTGTATCTGGTCATGCGCGTGTATTTCGAAAAGCCGCGGACCACTGTCGGCTGGAAAGGCCTGATCAACGACCCGTACCTGGACGACTCGTTCAAGATCCAGGACGGTCTGCACATCGGTCGTCAGTTGCTGCTGGACCTGGCCGAAAAAGGCCTGCCGACCGCGACCGAAGCCCTCGACCCGATCTCCCCGCAGTACTTGCAGGACCTGATCAGCTGGTCGGCCATCGGCGCGCGCACCACCGAATCCCAGACCCACCGTGAAATGGCTTCCGGCCTGTCTTCGGCGGTCGGTTTCAAGAACGGCACCGATGGCGGCCTGACTGTGGCGATCAACGCCTTGCAGTCGGTCTCCAGCCCGCACCGTTTCCTGGGGATCAACCAGGAAGGTGGCGTGTCGATCGTCACCACCAAAGGCAACGCTTACGGTCACGTGGTGCTGCGTGGCGGTAATGGCAAGCCGAACTACGACTCGGTCAGCGTTGCGCTGTGCGAGCAGGCGTTGAACAAGGCGAAGATCAAGCCGAACATCATGGTCGATTGCAGCCACGCCAACTCCAACAAGGATCCGGCCCTGCAACCGCTGGTGATGGAAAACGTCGCCAACCAGATCCTCGAAGGCAACCAGTCGATCATCGGCCTGATGGTCGAGAGCCACTTGAACTGGGGCTGCCAGGCGATTCCGAAAGACCTCGCCGATCTGCAATACGGCGTGTCGATCACCGATGCCTGCATCGACTGGTCCGCTACCGAGAACACCCTGCGCAGCATGCACGCCAAGCTCAAGGATGTTCTGCCAAAACGCCAGCGCAGCTGATACGCGTTTTACAGGCATAAAAAAACGCCGGGCATTGCCCGGCGTTTTTGTGTGTGCGATTCAGATCTTTGCGGCGCGGCGCTGATGACGTTCCATGTAGCGCTCGACGTAGGAGCAGGACGGAATCACCGTGTAGCCCATTTCTTCTGCATATTGCAGCGCGCTTTCCGTCAGCGCCGCCGCAATGCCACGACCGCGCAAGGCGTTGGGCACGAACGTGCGATAGATATCCAGGGTCTGTTTCCCCAGATCCATATAGGTCAGGTAGGCACGATGACCGTCCACATTGGTCTCGAACTGATGACCAGCCTGGTCATGGTGGATGGACAACGCCTCGCTCATCACTACTCCTCGCGGGTCTTGGATTCTGACCCCTACCTTACCGATGTTTTTCCGGCGAAGGAACATCTACGCCACCCCGTGCCAGATCGACACCGAGAAGAGACACACCGATCTCGTACAACCGAGCACCTGATAAATAGTAGGCACCATTGGCAAAATTGCTCAAGGTACGCTCGTCATCAAGCGAGTTGACGGGGGTTGCTCCGATGGACGCAGGTACGGTTTGGGAGAAGATCTTCCCGGGCCGCTCACCTGAACATTGCCGGATGTTGAGACTTAAGACGTGCCACCTTTTTTAAAGTCACCTCAACATGGACAAAGATAAGCGAAGCAGCACACAGAACCGGAACAAAAGTATGGACGAATTGATATAGGCAGACTTAGCCAATACTGCAAAAACAGCACGCGCTGACGGGAACTTTTTCTGATTGACTCGCTCAGTGCGGGGCTTGCAGCTGGATGTTTTTTAAACAGTTCAGTTAAAAGTTGCTCGAAAAAGAATCAGCGCCTACAATTTTTTTTGCTTCTTGCTATACGTCAGTTTACTTACTACAAGTAATGGGTAGTATGTACGCCGGCTATTTCCTCAATCGGAGGAGACAGCCACTTAATTGAAAGTCCTTGAAGGGGAACACCATGAACAACGTTCTGAAATTCTCTGCTCTGGATCTGGCCGCAGTTCTGGCTACCGGTTGCAGCAGCGTATCTAAAGATACCGAAGCACGTCTGACCGCTACTGAAGACGCAGATGCTCGCTCCCAGGCTATTGCAGACTAAGATTACCGTAA
>NZ_JBIWAL010000018.1:0-10008 GCF_044760045.1 Pseudomonas sp. NPDC098747
CGAAAGTGATAAAACTGCGCCGCATCCCCCGCCAGTGCGAGGACCAGTTCCTCCGGTTCATCCCCCAGAAAAATCGCCGCCCGCGACAGGCTGTTATGAATCGCCGGCCGCTCAACGCTCGGCAACGGGAACCGTGTACGCCGGTTCTCATGGTCAACCCAAACAACACAATCGCCATCGAACTCCAGTCGATGCGCCAGCGAATGACTCCAGCCAAATCCCAGCCCGACATCGATCTCGGCGGCACTGGTGCGATACAAGCGGGTGAACTCGAATGGCAACAACCCATCAAGCACGCCGTCAGTCAGGGTCAGCAGTTCCTCGCCGGTAACCATCGACACCGGGCAGCCATTGGTGCAGGTGTGCGGCACGCAATCGGCGCTGTCGCCGTTGGGGTTTTTTGCCTGTTCGGACGCGTCATCGTGAGGCTCATGGCGCTGCATCCGGCTCATGCCCTGCGACTTGTCCCGTGAGAGGGGCGCCGGATTCGGCACCGTCAAAATCACGGAATCGGCCTGACGAATATCCAGCGGAATCGACGGCGTCGGTTTCAGCTCAACGTCACGCACATTGAGCATCAGCGGTCTCAAAACGCCGGCATGGCGCGTCAAATCCGGCGAAGAACTCAGTTCAGCCAAGCGCAAAGCAGAAGCCGCCAGCCACTCCCGCGCGCGCGGCGATTTGATTTTCGCCAGCACTTTGCTGCTCAAACGCAGCTGCACGCCAACGCCGCCAGACACTCGCATCAACAGGAAACTGATCAACAACTCGACACGGACTTCTGCAACCACTTCCGCCAGGTATTGCGGTGGCAGCATCTTCAGCCAACTGGTGAACGCCGCCAGATGAATGAACAGCAGCGGCTCGTCGCTGAGCATCAACAGGCCGTTGGCAATGGCTTCGTGGGAGGCCTGCAGCAAGGCGTCCAGTTCAACGGCGCTCAGGTAATCCAGCAGTTTTTCGCTGTTGGCCTGCAAGTCGGCGAGCAGGGCGAATAGTTGTTTGATGTCATCCCATACGCCGTGCAGGGCATTCTCGAATCCGCGCCAATCGGCCTGTTGCAGTTGACCGAAACGGTCGAGAAATCCGGCGCTGGAAAACTCCGCCCAGAGTGGTTGAAACCCAGTCCATTCACCGCGCAACCAATCTTCCAGGCCACCGATGACAGTCTCATAAGAGGCATACAGCGCCCGGACATGCTGGGTGGAAACATCAGGAAAGAAGGTGATGCGATAACGCTGGCCCCTGTCGCAATCGCTCACCTGCAGAATGCCGCTCGGGCCGATTTCATAATGTTGCGGTTCGCCGAAGGTCAACACGCCGCCGACATCGGCAGTCACCGGTTCGAGCGTCAGCGGGGTGTTGCCGATCGGTACAAAACGAGCGGTTTCGAACATGTGCACCAGGGTCAAGGGGCCACTGGCCGGGCACATGAACACAGAAGAACTGATGGGTTTACGGCTGTTGACGGGGGCGCTGAGGTTTACGTCGTTGCCGACTTTGAACACCTGCTCGATATCCAGCGC
The DNA here is from genome assembly GCF_044760045.1 of Pseudomonas sp. NPDC098747. Lineage (NCBI taxonomy): Bacteria > Pseudomonadati > Pseudomonadota > Gammaproteobacteria > Pseudomonadales > Pseudomonadaceae > Pseudomonas > Pseudomonas sp. NPDC098747. Next base: position 1,527 of record NZ_JBIWAL010000018.1, read on the forward strand.
CGAGCCCATCCAGAACTGTTCGGCCCAGGCTTCGTAGTTGTTCAGGCACAGGCGAAACTCCCGGATAAGGGTTTCGAAGTCCGGGTGCTCAGGATTAAGGGCGGCAACCACCAGCAGGCCGATGCTGTTGTTCAGGGGCAGAAGCCGATCGGGTGGAAGCATTCGCAGTCACTCGCGCATGTGAAAAAAGGTGCGCGGACTTTGCGGGGGATCAGAAAGGAAAGAAGTCGGGAAGGTAGGCAATGTCTGTAGGGCGTTTCGCTATTTGCCTGCGAGTAGTTCATCGCCTCAACAGACATTGCCCGTTGCTCAATGTCGGCTGTGCTCGTTATGCTGCTGAACCCATTAATCAGATCCGAGCAGCGGCGCTATCCGCCGCCTGGGCTGTCTTTGATAACGGATCCGATGATGAATGCACCGCTGAAGGCGTTCGGCCCGATCAAGGCCGTGATTTTCGATATGGACGGTTTGCTGCTGGACACCGAAGGCATTTACACCGAGGTCACCTCGATGATTGCCGAGCGTTACGGGCGCACCTTCGACTGGAGCGTCAAGCAGAACATCATTGGCCGCGGTGCCAACGATCTGGCGAACTACGTGGTACAAGCGCTGGATCTGCCGATCACTGCCGAAGAGTTTCTGGTGATCCGCGAGCCGTTGATGCGCGAGCGTTTTCCCAAGGCCCAGGCGATGCCGGGTGCGGAAGAGTTGGTTCGTCACCTAAAGGCCCACAACATTCCAATCGCCGTGGGCACCAGTTCGTCGCGACAGTCGTTCGGTCAGAAAACCACGTTGCACCGCGAGTGGTTTGCGCTGTTCGATTTCATTGTCACGGCGGACGATCCGGAAGTCGGCGCAGCCAAACCGGCCCCGGATATTTTCCTCACCGCGGCCCGGCGCCTGGGCGTGGCGCCTGAGGATTGCTTGGTGTTCGAGGACTCGCCGTTTGGAGTTACCGCAGCAAAAGCGGCGGGTATGACGGCTATCGCCATTCCTGACGCCGCCATGGCCGATGAAAAATACGCACACGCCGACGGCATTCTGCGTTCGTTGAAGGCGTTTACGCCAGGTGCCTGTGGTTTGCCGGCGCTGGAATGGGCTTGATCGAACGGTAGAAAGCAAAAAACGCCGCCCCTCTGTTAAAGGAGGGGCGGCGTTTTTCGTACCGGCGACTCAGAAATATCAGGCGCCGAAACCACCGTCGATGGTCAGGCTGGCACCGGTGATGTAACCGGCTTCCGGGCCCACCAGGTAGGCGACGAAGCTGGCGATTTCATCGGCGGTGCCGTAACGACCTACAGCCATCAGCGGAATCAGGCTTTCGGCGAAGTCGCCGTGTGCCGGGTTCATGTCGGTGTCGACCGGGCCGGGTTGCACGTTGTTGATGGTAATGCCGCGTGGGCCGAGGTCACGGGCCAACCCTTTGGTCAAACCGACCAGTGCCGATTTGCTCATTGCGTACACACTGCCGCCGCCGAAGGGCATGCGGTCGGCATTGGTGCTGCCGATGTTGACGATGCGCGAACCTTCGCCCATGTGTTTGGCGGCTTCCTGCGAGGCGATGAACACGCTGCGCACGTTGATCGCGAGGGTCTGGTCGAAGTCTTCCAGCTTGAAATCTTCCAGTGGCGCGATGGCCAGTATGCCAGCGTTGTTCACCAGAATGTCCAGTCGCCCGAAAGCTTCAACCGTGCTGCTGACCGCATGGCGGATGGCTGCTGCGTCGGCACTGTCGGCCTTGATCGCGAGGGCTTTGCCACCGTTGGCGGTGATGCTGTTCTGCAACTCTTCGGCTTTGGCGGTGGAGCTCACGTAGGTGAAGGCTACAGCAGCGCCTTCAGCGGCCAGACGTTTGACGATAGCGGCGCCGATGCCACGGGAACCGCCTTGAATCAGAGCGACTTTGCCGCTGAGGTGTTGAGTGGTCATGTTCGATCTCCAGACTCTTCAAGGCGGGAGTGCCTTGTTGTTGGAGCCAAGTATCGACCTCTGATCCACAGCCGTGTAGACCCTGCTTGCTATAGTCTGTGTAAACCAAAAGTTTATAGTGATGCCTATGGAAACCTTCAGCAGTATCGAATGCTTTGTGCGCAGCGCCGAAGTTGGCAGTTTCGCCGAAGCCGCACGGCGTTTGAGCCTGACCCCGGCGGCGGTCGGCAAAAGTGTGGCGAAACTCGAGGCACGGCTCGGCGTGCGGTTGTTCCAGCGCAGTACTCGCAGCCTGACGCTGACCGAGGCGGGGCAGCTGTTTTTGAGCGAAGTCAGCACCAGTCTGACCACGATCCAGAACGCGGTGGCGAATCTTGCCAGCGCCGGAGGGCAACCGGCAGGCACTTTGAAAGTCAGCATGGGCACGGTGTTTGGCCGTCTCTATATAGTGCCGTTGCTGGGTGAGTTTCTGCGGCGATTTCCGGCGATCAACCCGGACTGGCATTTCGATAACCGACAGGTCGATCTGATCGCGCAGGGTTTCGATGCTGCCATTGGTGGCGGTTTCGAGTTGCCCCAAGGTGTGGTCGCGCGGCGACTTACGCCGGCGCATCGAGTATTGGTAGCCTCAAGCGATTATCTCAAGGCAAGCGCTCCGATCACCGAGCCGGACGATCTCAAGCAACACGACGGGATTCTGATCCGCTCCCCGCAAACCGGACGTGTGCGTTCCTGGCATCTGACGCACCGCACTCGGCAGCACAGCCCGCTGACGCTCAAGGCGCGGATGACCATGAGCGATTCCGAGGCCGCTTGCGCCACGGCGGCGCAAGGTTTGGGAGTTGCGTTGGTCAGCATGCCGTTTGCGCTGGGTTATCTGGAGGCGGGCACGTTGCAGCGGGTGTTACCGGACTGGTTTGTTGATGACGGCAACATTTCAATCTATTACGCCGAGCACAAATTGTTGCCTGGCAAGACCCGGGCGTTTGTCGATTTTGTGATTGAGCAGTTTTTGGAGCGGGGGTTGGCGCAGCGGTTTAGTGCTGTTTGAGCAAGGCTTGGGACCGAGTCGCGGTCATCGCGAGCAGGCTCGCTCCCACAGGTTTTGCGTCGGTCTCAAGATTTGTGACCGACAGTGATTCTGTGGGAGTGGGGTCATCAGTCGCCAGGTTCAGGCCTTGCTGATGATATTCCCCGCATGCAACCCGCATTCCTTCTGGGTTGCTTCTTCCCACCACCAGCGGCCTTCGCGTTCGTGTTGGTTCGGCAGGACAGGGCGGGTGCAGGGTTCGCAACCGATGCTGATGAAACCGCGCTCATGCAGGCTGTTGTACGGCAGCTCCAGCATGCGTATGTAACCCCAGATCTCTTCGCTGGTCATCTGCGCCAGCGGGTTGAATTTGTACAGGGTACGTTCCGGTGTCGAGAATGCGCTGTCGATTTCCATCACCGCCACGGCACTGCGCGTGCCCGGGCTCTGGTCGCGGCGCTGGCCGGTGGCCCAGGCTTTGACGTCGGAGAGCTTGCGTCGCAGCGGCTCGATCTTGCGGATGCCGCAGCATTCGCCGTGGCCATCCTTGTAGAAACTGAACAGGCCTTTTTCCTTCACGAACGGTTCGAGTTTCGTGTAGTCCGGCGAGACGATTTCGATGTCGATCTTGTAGTGCTCGCGGACTTGCTCGATGAAGCGATAGGTTTCCGGGTGCAGGCGGCCGGTGTCGAGGCTGAACACTTTGACGTTCTTGTTCAGCTTCCAGGCCATATCCACCAGCACCACATCCTCGGCGCCGCTGAAAGATATCCACAGATCATCGCCGAACTCGGCGAACGCGAGTTTCAGGATGTCCTGAGCGGATTTGTTGGCATAGGTCGTGGCGAGTTCCACGACATCGAACGTTGGGCTCATCAGGGCGGCTTCCTACAGGTCGGTGGCGCTGGGCGCTCTATATGGCGCCGATGGTAACAAAAAGCTGCGCGGGGCGGGGCACGCTGTGCGTTGCACGGCTGTGGTGGAGCCGCTAGAGTTCGGCATCGCTCGACTCAATAATCAATACAAAACGGGAGTGTCTTGTGGAAATTGCTTGCCTGGATCTTGAAGGGGTGTTGGTGCCGGAAATCTGGATCGCTTTCGCCGAAAAAACCGGAATCGAATCCCTCAAGGCCACCACCCGGGATATTCCCGATTACGACGTGCTGATGAAGCAACGTCTGCGCATCCTCGATGAGCACGGCCTGAAGCTCTCTGACATTCAGGAAGTGATTGCCACACTGAAGCCGCTGGACGGCGCGGTGGAGTTCGTCAACTGGCTGCGCGAGCGCTTCCAGGTGGTAATTCTGTCGGACACCTTCTACGAATTCTCCCAGCCATTGATGCGTCAGTTGGGTTTCCCGACTTTGCTGTGCCATCGTTTGATTACCGACGAAACCGGTCGGGTCACCAGCTATCAACTGCGTCAGAAGGATCCCAAGCGTCAGTCGGTGCTGGCGTTCAAGAGCCTGTATTACCGGGTGATTGCGGCCGGGGATTCATACAACGATACGACAATGCTGGGCGAGGCGGATGCGGGGATTCTGTTCCATGCGCCGGATAACGTGATTCGCGAGTTCCCGCAGTTTCCGGCGGTGCACACGTTTGCTGAACTGAAACAGGAGTTTCTGAAGGCCTCGAATCGGGAGTTGAGTTTGTAGTCGTCTGTGAAGACGCCTTCGCGAGCAAGCTCGCTCCCACAGCGTTCCAAATGTGGGAGCGAGCCTGTTCGCGAAGCTTTTAAAGGTTTTGCAGGGTTTCGAGGAGGATTTTCACTTTGGTGATCGACTCCTGATATTCCGCCTGCCAGTCCGAATCGGCAACAATCCCGCCGCCGCCCCAGCAGCACACCTGCCCATCCTTGACCAGCAGACTGCGAATCGCGATGGAACTGTCCATCTCGCCACGCACGTCCAGATACAGCAACGAACCGCAATACAAGCCGCGCCGGGTCGGTTCCAGTTCATCTATGATCTGCATCGCGCGAATCTTCGGTGCGCCGGTGATCGAGCCGCCGGGGAAGCTGCCGGCGATCAGGTCCAGCGCATCGCGATCCTGCGCCAGTTCACCGGTCACGCTGCTAACCAAATGATGGACGTTGGGATAACTTTCCAGGCTGAACAGCTCCGGTACCCGCACCGAACCGATGCGACAGGTGCGCCCCAGATCGTTGCGCAGCAGATCGACGATCATCAGGTTTTCCGCACGATCCTTGGGGCTTGCCAGCAGTTCGGCGGCATTGGCTGCGTCTTCGGCCGGCGTCAGACCGCGCGGGCGGGTGCCTTTGATCGGGCGGGTTTCCACCTGACCCTGACTGACTTTGACGAAGCGTTCCGGTGAAAGGCTTAACACCGCGCCGCCGTCCGGCAAGCTCTGGAACCCGGAAAACGGCGTCGGGCAGGCTTCACGCAGCGCGCAATAGGCCAGCCATGGATCGCCTTGGCACGACGCGCGGAAGCGCTGGGCGAAGTTGACCTGATAGCAGTCGCCGGCCTGAATGTACTGCTGGATGCGTTCGAAGGCCTGGCGGTAATCGTCTGCCGAAAGGTCGGCGGCCATCGGATTGTTCAGTTTGAACGGAGTCAGTGAGTCAGTAGGCAGTTGAGTGAACAACGCAATCAAGCGCTGCTTTTCGCTGTCGACCACGGACGGGTGAAAAACCAGTTGGCTGGTGGCGGTCTGGTGATCGCTGATCAGCGCCCAGGCGTACAGACCAAATCGTGCGTCGGGCAATTGCAGATCATCCCGCGCCTGACTTGGCAGGTGTTCCAGGTGTCGACCGAAGTCGTAGCTCAGATAACCGATCAAGCCGCCCGCGAACGGTAGCTCGAAACCCACTGGTAAATCAGCCTCACCCAAACGGCTCAGATTATCCCGCAGACGTTGCAGGAACAGGCTGCCGCTTTCGTCCGGCAAGACGGCCAGTTGTTCCAGCGGCCAGGCGCTGAGCAAGTCATACCGGCCACGGTCGGCACCCGGCCGGCCGCTGTCGAGCAGCACTGCGCCGGGGGCGTTGCGGATTGCCGCGAAGTAGTCGGCGGGATTGGCGCGGTAGGGCAGCGGGTGTACGGAACAGGTCAACATGGGCGGGGCAGATCGGCCGTTGAGGCGGGGTGGGGATTGTAGTCTTCTCGGCGGCTAGATCAAAATCAAAAGCTACCCCCTCACCCCAGCCCTCTCCCCCAAGGGGGCGAGGGGGAAAGGGAGCAGATCTTCATGCTTTTCAGAGGCTGAGTTCGACTTGTGATCAGCAGAATTCCATGCCTGAGCTCGACTTGAGACCAGGAGAATTTCGTGCCCGAGTTCGACTCGGTACTTCAGGTCGATGTCACTCGAACATCCACCTCGGTCAGTCCCCTCTCCCACCGGGAGAGGGCTAGGGTGAGGGGGTTTTTCCCGAGTTCGACTCGGTACTTCAGGTCGATGTCACTCGAACATCCACCTCGGTCATTCCCCTCTCCCACCGGGAGAGGGCTAGGGTGAGGGGCTTTTTCCCGAGTTCGACTCGGTACTTCAGGTCGATGTCACTCGAACATCCACCTCGGTCAGTCCCCTCTCCCACCGGGAGAGGGTTAGGGTTAGGGGCTTTTCCCCGAGTTCGACTCGGTACTTCAGGTCGATGTCACTCGAACATCCACCGCGGTCAGTCCCCTCTCCCTCCGGGAGAGGGCTAGGGTTAGGGGCTTTTCCCCGAGTTCGACTCGGTACTTCAGGTCGATGTCACTCGAACATCCACCGCGGTCAGTCCCCTCTCCCACCGGGAGAGGGCTAGGGTGAGGGGCTTTTCCCCGAGTTCGACTCGGTACTTCAGGTCGATGTCACTCGAACATCCACCTCGGTCAGTCTCCTCTCCCTCCGGGAGAGGGTTAGGGTTAGGGTGAGGGGCTCTTCAGCTTTCCAGCTTTTCAGCCCTCTACCGCAGGAATATGCCCAAACATTTCCTGCGTAAACGCCACCCGCTCTTCAACCGACTCCTTCACGCCACGCGCCTTCAGCTCTTCCAGTCGCGCTTCCACCGCATGGGTACGCAACGTCAGCCCGCAATCGTTGGCGATCTGGATATTCAGCCCCGGACGCGCATTGAGCTCAAGAATCAGCGGGCCCTTTTCCTGATCCAGCACCATGTCCACACCGATGTAACCCAAGCCACATAGCTCATAACAGCCGGCCGCGAGTTTCATGAAACCGTCCCAGTAGGGCAGTTGCACGCCGTCCACTGCGTTGGTGGTGTCCGGGTGTTTGGTGATGATGTTGTTCAGCCAGGTGCCGCGCAGCGTCAGGCCTGTCGCCAGATCCACACCGACGCCGATGGCGCCCTGGTGCAGGTTGGCCTTGCCGCCGGATTGACGCGTCGGCAGGCGCAACATCGCCATTACCGGGTAGCCCATCAGCACGATGATGCGGATGTCCGGCACGCCTTCGTAGCTGATGCTCTTGAAGATCTGATCCGGGGTCACGCGGTATTCGATCAGCGCGCGATCACGGTGGCCGCCCAGCGAATACAGGCCGGTGAGGATGCTCGAGATGTGATGCTCAAGCTCTTCGTGGGCAATGATTTTGCCCGACACTGTGCGATAACGGCCCTCGAAACGGTCGGCAACGACAATGATGCCGTCGCCGCCCGCGCCTTGTGCCGGTTTGATCACGAAGTCGTTGCGCGTGCCGATGATCTCGCCGAGCTTGTCGATTTCCTTCTCGGTGGAGATCACGCCGTACAGCTCCGGCACGTTGATGCCGGCCTTGATCGCGTGTTCCTTGGTGATGATCTTGTCATCGACGATCGGGTACAGACTGCGCTTGTTGTACTTGAGCACATAGTCGGCGTTACGCCGGTTGATGCCCATGATGCCCCGGGCTTCCAGGGCCTTCCAGGTCTTCCAGAAACCGAACATCAGCTGTCAGCCTTGTTCAGGAAAGCCTTGAAACGCACCAGTTCAGTCAAGCGGTAACCGCGATAACGACCCATCGCCAGCATGAAACCCACCAGAATCAGCAGGATCGCCGGGAAGGTGAATACGAAGTACACCAGCTCCGGCACGGTCATGATCAGGTGCGCCAGGGACGCCGCGAACAGCGTGCCAATTGCCACTTTCATTGCATGGCTGGCACCGCGTTCTTCCCAGGTGATCGACAGACGTTCGATGGTCATGGTCAGAATCACCATCGGGAACAGCGCCACCGACAGGCCGCGTTCCAGGCCCAGCTTATGGCTGAACAGGCTGATCGCCGCGATCAACACCACGACAAACGTCAGCACCACCGATAGGCGCGGCAGCATTTGCAGCTTTAGGTGTTCCAGATACGAGCGTAACGACAGGCCCAGCGCGGTAATCACAGTAAATAGCAGGATGCCGAAGCCGAGCTGCGTTTCACGGAAGGCGAGGGCGATCAGCACCGGCGTAAACGTGCCGAGCGTCTGCAGGCCGATCAGGTTGCGCAGGATCAGGATCACCAGCACGCCGATCGGGATCATCACCATGATCATGAACGTCTGCTGGGTTTGCAGCGGCAGGCCGTACAGCGAGT
>NZ_JBIWAL010000018.1:10018-31219 GCF_044760045.1 Pseudomonas sp. NPDC098747
CGGCAGCTGCTGTTGTTCAGGCTGAAGGTCACGTTGGCTTTCTTGCCGCCGTCGACGGTGATCAGGTTTTCATCGCCGGTCCACCACAGCAGGCGGTCGGTTGGCAGGCCCTGTTCGCCGGTTTCCGGGTTGAAGTACAGCCAGTCGGTGCCGTTGAAGCTGCGCAGCCACAGTTCAGGCGTTTGCGGCTGATCGGCGACGAGGCGGATGGTGTGGACTTTTTCCACCGGGACGTGGGCGATGGACAGCAGCAGTTCGACGATTTTGGCTTTGTGCGGGGTCGATAGATCGCCAGCCAGCAGCAATTTCACGTTGTCGTCGTTAACGTTGTTGACGCGTTTGATCGCCTCGCCAATAAAGGTTTCGACATCGGCCGAGTGCTGACGAATCGGCGCGAGCAGCGATTCGGCGGCGATTTTTTCCGGGCCTTCGATGACCATGCTGTCGCGGAAGGTCGGGCCTTTGATCTTGGTTTTTTCTGCGGTGTAACGCTTGGTCAGCACCAGACGGTAATAAAGGGTCTGATTGCCCTTGGCGCGGCGCGCCGACCAGGTCACCTTGCGGTTGCCGTCGACGCGGTTCACTGCCACGCCGTAATTATTGGAGATGAAGCTCTCGTTGAGGCTGACGTAATCGCGGCTCAGTGGCGGCACGAACATCTGGATTTTCACCGGATCCTTGGTGCTGGCGACGAACTCGACCTTGGCGTCGATGTTCCACAAGTCGTCGGTGGCGTCTTCGGTCACCGGGATGCCGAGCACGAAAATCTGATAGGCCGTAACCGAAACGCCCAGGAGCACCAGAATGGTGATCAGGATTTTCAGGTGGAAGGTTAGAGAACGCATGGAAATTACTCGGCGGTATGAGCGGCGATGGTGCAAGCGGGTTTGCCTGCAGCGTATTTAAGGCTTGGGTCGACCAGCGCGTCGAAGCGTTTCAGCGCCTCGGAGCCGATCAAAAGCGGATATTGGAACGCACTTCGGTCGGTCAGGTTCACTTCGATGCTGCGCATTGCTGAACCCATGCAGATATCCAGCTCGATGACCGGGCGTGCGGTGTACTTTTTGCCTTCTTCCGGGTCGTAGTCGCCGGCACGGCGCTTGATCTTGCTGACCCGGGCCAGTGGCCGTTCGATCGGGTGCGAATGCGCGGCGTCGATCGCCAGGTAGAAACGTACCCAGGACTCACCGTTGCGTTTGAAGCGTTTGATATCGCGGGCACTCAGCGAGGCGGTTTTCGCGCCGGTGTCGAGTTTAGCCGCGACTTCCAGATTGATGCCGTCAAGCGAAGCGTATTCGTTGAGGCCGTACACGGTTTTTTCTCCCGCAGCGGCAAGGCCGGGCAGGCAAAACAGGGCGAAGAATGTGGGAAAAGGCTTGAGTCTCATAAATCCTGGTGCGCAGCGTTCCGTTTTCGGTTCAGGTGCCTGGCAAAAACTTGCGCAAGTCCCTTCGTGTGCCTATCAGCTTTTTATGACAAGCCGTACAAATGGCCAGCAAATGCGGGCGGCATTCTAGCACGGTGGTTTTATGGCGCCAGCGCCCGCACGGGTCTATAACCCTTGGGGCAGTTGTGGGCTGTTATTAGACGATTGTCGACAATATCTATTTATCCTTTGACTGATGCGGCTGAATTGGCTAGTTTTTGCCGCATTGGATTTCAAGGTGTCGACAATCATGCTGGATCAGCTCGAACCCCCGGTCATCAGCGGCGACGATTCCGAGACACTCTCGGAAAACGTCTTTCGACGCATTCAGGCGGCCATCGTCAGAGGCGAGATTGCTCCGGGCAGCAAGATCTCCGAGCCGGAACTGGCGCGCACTTACGGCATCAGCCGTGGGCCGCTGCGTGAGGCTATCCACCGCCTGGAAGGTCAGCGCCTGCTGGTGCGTGTGCCGCACGTCGGCGCCCGAGTGGTATCGCTGAGCCATGCCGAGTTGCTGGAACTCTACGAAATCCGTGAATCCCTTGAAGGCATGGCCTGCCGTCTGGCGGCTGAACGCATGAGCGTCGAAGAAATCGACGAACTGCGTCGGGTGCTGGAAACCCACGAGCGCGACGCGGCGTTTCAGGCAGGCGTCGGTTACTACCAGCAGGAAGGCGATTTCGACTTCCACTACCGCATCATTCAGGGCAGCGGCAACCGCACGCTGACGCAGATGCTCTGCGGCGAGCTCTATCAACTGGTGCGCATGTACCGCATCCAGTTCTCGACCACGCCGAACCGCCCGCGCCAGGCCTTCGCCGAACACCACCGGATTCTCGACGCCATCGCCGACCGTGACGGCGAACTCGCGGAATTGTTGATGCGCCGTCACATCGGCGCCTCGAAACGCAACATCGCCCGTCATTACCAGGACGGCGCCCACAATAAGACAGCCACTGAACGAGGTGAGTCATGAGTTCCAAGCAGAACACTCCAGGCCAGCGTTTCCGCGATGCGGTCGCCAGCGAGCACCCTTTGCAGGTGGTCGGCGCGATCAACGCCAACCACGCGCTGCTGGCCAAACGTGCCGGTTTCAAGGCGATCTACCTGTCCGGTGGCGGGGTGGCCGCAGGTTCACTCGGCGTGCCGGATCTGGGTATCACCGGTCTGGATGACGTGCTCACCGATGTACGGCGCATCACCGACGTCTGCGATTTGCCGCTGCTGGTGGATGTCGACACCGGTTTCGGTTCGTCGGCGTTCAACGTGGCGCGCACCGTCAAGTCGATGATCAAGTTTGGCGCGGCGGCGATTCACATCGAAGACCAGGTCGGCGCCAAGCGCTGCGGCCATCGTCCTAATAAAGAAATCGTCAGCCAGCAGGAAATGGTCGACCGCATCAAGGCTGCCGTCGATGCTCGCACCGACGACAGCTTCGTGATCATGGCGCGTACTGACGCGCTGGCCGTTGAAGGTCTGGAGTCGGCACTGGATCGCGCTGCAGCGTGCATCGAGGCGGGCGCCGACATGATTTTCCCGGAAGCCATTACTGAACTGGACATGTACAAGCTGTTCGCCAACCGCGTGAAAGCACCGATTCTGGCCAACATCACCGAGTTCGGCTCGACGCCGCTGTACACCACCGAGCAACTGGCGGGGGCAGATGTGTCGCTGGTGCTGTATCCGCTGTCGGCGTTCCGCGCGATGAACAAGGCTGCGGAAAATGTCTACACCGCGATCCGCCGCGACGGTACGCAGCAGAATGTCATCGACACCATGCAGACTCGCATGGAGCTCTACGATCGCATCGATTACCACACGTTCGAGCAGAAGCTCGATGCGTTGTTTGCACAAAAGAAAGGCTGAACCAGACCCTGTGGGAGCGAGCGAGCTTGCTCGCGAAGACGGACTGACATCCAACATTGATGTCGACTGATCCAGCGCTTTCGCGAGCAAGCTCGCTCCCACAAGTTTTCCATACAAATTCAAAAAAATTGGAGAAAACAATGGCCGAAGCAAAAGTACTCAGTGGCGCCGGGCTCCGGGGCCAGGTTGCCGGGCAAACCGCACTGTCCACCGTGGGCCAGGCCGGTGCCGGGCTGACCTATCGCGGCTACGACGTGCGCGAACTCGCAGCCGATGCGCAATTTGAAGAAGTGGCGTACCTGCTGCTGTACGGTGAATTGCCGACCCGGGCCCAACTCGACGCTTACCAAGGCAAACTGAGCAAGCTGCGCGACCTGCCGCAAGCGCTGAAAGAAGTGCTGGAACGCATCCCCGCCGACGCCCATCCGATGGACGTGATGCGCACCGGTTGCTCGTTCCTTGGCAACATCGAGCCGGAGAAAGACTTCGCCGAGCAACAGGACAAAACCGACCGTCTGCTGGCGGCTTTCCCGGCGATCATGTGCTACTGGTATCGCTTCAGCCACGATGGCAAACGCATCAACTGCGTGACCGATGAACAATCCATCGGCGGCCACTTCCTGCACCTTCTGCACGACAAGAAGCCAAGCGAACTGCACGTCAAAGTGATGAACGTGTCGCTGATTCTCTACGCCGAACACGAATTCAACGCCTCGACCTTCACCGCCCGTGTTTGCGCGTCGACCCTGTCCGATCTGTATTCCTGCGTCACTGCGGCCATCGGTTCGCTGCGCGGTCCGCTTCACGGCGGCGCCAACGAAGCAGCGATGGAAATGATCGAGCGCTTTTCGTCGCCGGAAGACGCGATCAAAGGCACCCTCGGCATGCTTGAGCGCAAAGACAAGATCATGGGCTTTGGCCACGCGATCTATAAGGACAGCGATCCGCGCAACGAGGTGATCAAGGGCTGGGCGAAGAAGCTTGCTGATGAAGTCGGTGACAAGGTGCTGTTCGCAGTTTCCGAAGCCATCGACAAGACCATGTGGGAGCAGAAGAAACTGTTCCCGAACGCCGACTTCTACCATGCCTCGGCGTACCACTTCATGGGCATCCCGACCAAGCTGTTCACGCCGATCTTCGTCTGCTCGCGCCTGACCGGCTGGGCCGCGCACGTGTTCGAACAGCGCGCCAACAACCGCATCATCCGCCCGAGCGCCGAATACGTCGGCGTTGAACAGCGCAAGTTCGTGCCAATCGAACGTCGCTGAATGGGGAGGGCTGAACACTGATCTCGAAGTTCACTTAAATCCCTGTGGGAGCTGGCTTGCCAGCGATGACTGAGTCATATCCGACATCAATGCCGGCTGACCCACCGCTATCGCTGGCAAGCCAGCTCCCACAGGGTTCAGTGTAAATTTCGAGGTCGGTGACAGGCCCACCCTTTGCAACCACCGTGATCCGAGTCCCGACCGATGAACACAGAATTTCGCAAGAACCTGCCCGGCACTCCGCTGGATTACTTCGACGTCCGTGCGGCTGTTGATGCGATCCAGCCCGGCGCCTATGACACCCTGCCGTACACCTCGCGCGTGCTGGCGGAAAACCTGGTGCGTCGCTGCGACCCGGCCACGCTGACCGAATCCCTGAAGCAGTTTATCGAGCGCAAACGCGACCTCGATTTCCCCTGGTTTCCGGCGCGCGTTGTCTGCCACGACATTCTCGGTCAAACCGCACTGGTCGACCTTGCCGGTCTGCGTGACGCGATTGCCTTGCAGGGCGGCGACCCTGCGCAAGTCAATCCGGTGGTGCCGACGCAACTGATCGTCGACCACTCGCTGGCCGTAGAGGCGGGAGGCTTTGATGCGCAGGCATTCGAGAAAAACCGCGCCATCGAAGACCGTCGTAACGAAGACCGTTTCCACTTCATCAACTGGACCAAAAAAGCCTTCAAGAACGTCGACGTGATCCCGCCGGGCAACGGCATCATGCACCAGATCAACCTGGAGAAAATGTCTCCGGTGATTCAGGTGCGCGACGGTGTGGCGTTCCCCGACACTTGCGTCGGCACCGACAGCCACACCCCGCACGTCGATGCGCTGGGCGTGATCGCCATTGGCGTCGGCGGCCTCGAAGCGGAGAGCGTGATGCTCGGCCGCGCGTCGTGGATGCGCCTGCCGGAAAGCGTCGGCGTCGAACTGACGGGCAAGCTGCAACCGGGCATCACCGCCACCGATATGGTGCTGGCGCTGACCGAATACCTGCGCAAGCAGAAAGTCGTCGGCGCATGGCTGGAGTTCTTCGGTGAAGGCGCATCAAAGCTGACCCTCGGCGACCGCGCCACCATCTCCAACATGGCCCCGGAGTACGGCGCCACCGCTGCGATGTTCTACATCGATCAGCAGACCATCGATTACCTCAAGCTCACCGGTCGTGAAGACCAGCAAGTGCAGCTTGTCGAGCACTATGCCAAGACTACCGGCCTGTGGGCTGACAGCCTCAAAGGCGCGCAATACGAGCGCGGTCTGACCTTCGACTTGTCGTCGGTAGTGCGCAACATGGCCGGCCCAAGCAACCCGCATGCTCGCGTGGCAACCTCGGATCTGGCGGCCAAAGGCATCTCTGGTCAGTGGGATGATGTGCCGGGGCAAATGCCTGACGGCGCGGTGATCATCGCTGCGATCACCAGTTGCACCAACACCAGCAACCCGCGCAACGTGATTGCCGCCGGCCTGATCGCGCGCAACGCCAACAAGCTCGGTCTGACGCGCAAGCCGTGGGTCAAATCGTCGCTGGCGCCGGGTTCGAAAACCGTGGCGCTTTACCTCGATGAAGCGGGGCTGACCACTGAACTGGAACAGCTCGGTTTCGGCATCGTGGCGTTCGCCTGCACCACGTGCAACGGTATGTCCGGCGCACTGGATCCGGTGATCCAGCAAGAAATCATCGACCGCGATCTGTATGCGACTGCCGTACTCTCGGGCAACCGCAACTTCGACGGCCGCATCCACCCGTACGCCAAGCAAGCCTTCCTCGCTTCGCCGCCATTGGTGGTCGCGTATGCCATCGCCGGGACCATCCGTTTCGACATCGAAAAGGATGTACTGGGCGTGGTCGACGGCAAGGAAATCCGCCTCAAAGACATCTGGCCGAGCGACGAAGAAATCGACGCCGTGGTGAAGTCTTCGGTCAAGCCTGAGCAGTTCCGTCAGGTCTACATCCCGATGTTCGCCATCCATGAAGACACCGGCCCGAAAGTCACGCCGCTGTACGACTGGCGCGAGATGAGCACCTATATTCGCCGGCCGCCGTACTGGGAAGGCGCACTGGCCGGCGCACGTCCGCTCAAGGGCATGCGCCCGCTGGCGGTACTGCCGGACAACATCACCACCGATCACCTGTCGCCCTCGAACGCGATCATGCTCGACAGCGCCGCCGGCGAGTACCTGGCGAAAATGGGCCTGCCAGAAGAGGACTTCAACTCCTACGCAACGCACCGTGGCGACCACTTGACCGCCCAGCGTGCGACGTTCGCCAACCCGAAACTGTTCAACGAAATGGTCGTGGAAAACGGCAAGGTCAAACAGGGTTCGCTGGCGCGTGTCGAGCCGGAAGGCAAAGTGATGCGCATGTGGGAAGCCATCGAAACCTACATGGAGCGCAAGCAGCCGCTGATCATCATCGCCGGCGCCGACTACGGTCAGGGCTCGTCCCGCGACTGGGCGGCCAAAGGAGTGCGTCTGGCGGGGGTCGAGGCGATTGCCGCGGAAGGTTTCGAGCGAATTCACCGCACCAACCTGGTGGGCATGGGCGTGTTGCCGCTGGAGTTCAAAGCGGGCACCGACCGTCACAC
The DNA here is from genome assembly GCF_044760045.1 of Pseudomonas sp. NPDC098747. Classification (NCBI taxonomy): domain Bacteria; kingdom Pseudomonadati; phylum Pseudomonadota; class Gammaproteobacteria; order Pseudomonadales; family Pseudomonadaceae; genus Pseudomonas; species Pseudomonas sp. NPDC098747. The sequence goes on from NZ_JBIWAL010000018.1 coordinate 17,161, forward strand.
CCTGGCCATCGACGGCAGCGAAACCTACGACGTGATTGGCGAGCGTAAGCCGCGCGCTGATCTAACGCTGGTGATTCATCGCAAGAATGGCGAGCGCGTTGAAGTGCCGGTGACTTGCCGCCTCGATACCGCTGAAGAAGTGTCGATCTACGAGGCCGGCGGCGTGTTGCAGCGCTTCGCTCAGGACTTCCTTGAAGAGTCGGCGGTTGCCGTTTAAATCAATTGATGTGGGCATGGGGCTTCACGTCCCATGCTTTCGTTAAGGAGCACCATGGCTCACGTTCCCCAGATCAAAATCCCCGCCACCTACATGCGCGGTGGCACCAGCAAAGGCGTGTTCTTCAGCCTGAAAGATTTGCCTGAAGTGGCGCAGGTTCCAGGCCCCGCCCGCGACGCCTTGCTGCTGCGCGTGATCGGCAGCCCCGACCCGTACGACAAGCAGATCGACGGCATGGGCGGCGCCACTTCAAGCACCAGCAAAACCGTGATCCTGTCGAAAAGCAGCAAGGCTGATCACGACGTCGATTACCTGTTCGGCCAGGTCTCCATCGACAAGCCGTTCGTGGACTGGAGTGGCAACTGCGGCAACCTGTCGGCCGCGGTCGGTTCGTTTGCGATCAGCAATGGCCTGGTCGACGCCAGCCGCATTCCGCACAACGGTGTCGCGGTGGTGCGCGTATGGCAGGCCAATATCGGCAAAACCATCATCGCCCACGTGCCGATCACTAACGGTGAAGTGCAGGAAACCGGAGATTTTGAACTCGACGGCGTGACCTTTCCAGCGGCCGAAGTGCAGGTTGAGTTCATGGACCCTGCGGCAGAAGAAGAGGGTGGCGGTGGCTCGATGTTTCCTACCGGCAACCTGATCGATGAGCTGGAGGTGCCGGGCGTTGGCACGTTCAAGGCGACCATGATCAATGCGGGGATTCCGACGATTTTCGTCAACGCCGAAGACATTGGTTACACCGGCACCGAACTGCAAAGTGCGATCAACAGCGATCCGAAAGCCTTGCAGATGTTCGAGACCCTCCGCGCTTATGGCGCGTTGCGCATGGGCCTGATCTCGAATCTCGATGAAGCGGCCAAGCGCCAACACACGCCGAAAGTCGCGTTCGTGGCCAAGCCTGCGGATTACGTGGCGTCCAGCGGTAAAGCGATTGCTGCCGGTGACGTTGATTTGCTGGTGCGTGCGTTGTCGATGGGCAAGCTGCACCACGCGATGATGGGCACGGCTGCGGTAGCAATCGGCACGGCGGCGGCGATTCTCGGGACTCTGGTGAATCTTGCGGCGGGTGGCGTTGAACGCAGCGCCGTGCGTTTTGGTCATCCTTCCGGCACGTTACGCGTCGGCGCCGAGGCGACTCTGGAAAACGGCGAGTGGGTGGTAAAAAAAGCCATCATGAGCCGCAGTGCCCGCGTCCTGATGGAAGGCTATGTTCGTGTCCCCGGCGATTCGTTCTGATTCGAGAACTTTTACCCTCACCCCAGCCCTCTCCCGGAGGGAGAGGGGGCCGACCGAGGTGTCTGAGGTTTTACATCGACCTGAAAGACCGAGTCGATTATGGATTCGGTAAAGCACTTGCAGGTCGATGAACTTCATCAGCAACCCCCAGTCGGCCGCTCCCGGGGGGGAGAGGGGGCCGACCGAGGCGTCTGGCGTGGTACATCGACCTGAAAGACCGAGTCGATTGATTATGGATTCGGCAAAACCCTTTCAGGTCGGCGTACTTCTGAAATATCCCCCGATCAGTCCCCTCTACCTCTGGGAGAGGGCTAGGGTGAGGGCCTTACCCCTGACGAAACACAAAACCAGCAGGCACCACAGACCTGCATCACAACCGCAACCAAGCCCAGAGGAAGATCGCACCACTCATATCCCGAACAGGAGAACTGCAATGAGCGCCAACGTCGACCTGAACAACCGCCCCTACTACGACCGTGTCCTGCAGGACATCGCCGACTACGTCCTGACCTTCAAAGTTGAATCCACCGAAGCCCTCAACACCGCCCGCCACTGCCTGATGGACACGCTGGGTTGCGGTCTGCTGGCGCTGCGTTTTCCCGAATGCACCAAGCACCTTGGTCCCCTCGTCGAAGGCACCGTCGTGCCGTTTGGCGCCCGAGTCCCCGGCACCAGTTTTCGCCTCGACCCGGTAAAAGCGGCGTGGGATATCGGCTGCATCGTGCGCTGGCTCGACTACAACGACACCTGGCTCGCCGCCGAGTGGGGGCATCCGTCGGACAACCTCGGTGCAATACTCGCGGTGGCCGATCACCTCTCGCAGAAGCGCTTGGCCAACGCTGAAGCCGCGCTGACGATTCGCGATGTGCTGGAAGCGATGATCATGGCCCACGAGATTCAGGGCGTCATTGCCCTGGAAAACTCCTTCAACCGCGTAGGACTCGATCACGTCATTCTGGTGAAAGTCGCCTCGACCGCCGTGACCGCCAAACTGATGGGCGCCAATCGCGAGCAGATGTTGTCGGCGCTGTCCCATGCATTCGCCGATGGGCAAGCCCTGCGCACCTATCGTCATGCACCGAATGCCGGCTCGCGAAAATCCTGGGCGGCAGGGGATGCGTCAAGTCGCGGCGTGCGTCTGGCCGATATCGCCATGCGCGGCGAAATGGGTATTCCCGGTGTGTTGAGTGCCAAACAGTGGGGCTTTTACGATGTACTGTTCAGCCACACCAACAGCGATCTTGCGTTGAAGCCGGAAGACAAACGCGCCTTCGCTTTCTCGCGGCCATTCGGCAGTTATGTGATGGAAAACGTCCTGTTCAAGATCAGCTTTCCCGCCGAGTTCCACGCGCAAACTGCGTGTGAGGCAGCGGTGACGTTGCATCCACAAGTGCGCAATCGACTGCACGAAATCGACCGGATCGTCATCACCACCCACGAATCGGCGATCCGCATCATTTCCAAGGTCGGGCCGCTGGCCAACGCTGCCGACCGCGATCACTGCATTCAATACATGACCGCCGTGCCGCTGGCCTTCGGCAATCTGGTCGCCGAGCAGTACGAGGACGATTTCCATAACGCGCATCCGATCATTGATGTGCTGCGCGAGAAAATGCTCATCGTTGAAGAGCCGCGCTTCACCCGCGAATACCTCGAAGCCGACAAGCGCTCGATTGCCAACGCCGTGCAGGTTTTTTTCAAGGACGGCAGCAGTACCGACAACGTCGTGGTGGAATACCCGATCGGCCATCGCCGCCGCCGTGCGCAGGGCATTCCTTTGCTGGAAGACAAGTTCAAGGCCAACCTGGCAACGCGCTTCACCGGCCAGCGCAGCGCCGAGATCTTGGCGCTGTGCAAAGATCAGGCACTGCTTGAAGCGACGCCGGTCAACCGCTTCGTCGACCTGTTCGTCATCTGAACCATTTTTCCACGGGCAGTTTGGTGATCGCAAAACCGCTCAGCAGAATCGCCGAATAGATCATCAGCTCCCGGGACAGGGTTTGGCCCTCGTACCAGGCGCCGATGATCACGGCGAATAGCGGAAAAATGATAAACACGAACGACAGAATGATCGGGCTCAGGCGTTTAAGCAGCAAAAAATAAACGATGAAACCACCCACCGACGCCACCAGCCCGAGATAGAGCAGGGCACCCCATGAGCGCGCGGTCACGTCCTGGAATCTTGGCGCTTCGAAGCTCAATCCGACAATAAATAACATCAGCCCGGCGATGCCGATCGGCAGCGTGTTGTAGGTGATCACGCTGATGGCGCTGCCGTGTTTTTTCGTCACCACGTAGCACAACGCATGCATGACGGCTGCGCAGAGAATCGCCAGCACACCAAGCCATTCCGCCTGATCCAGATGCAAGCCCTGGCTGCGGATAATCATGAACAGACTGGCGAAACCGATGGCGATGCCGAGCATTTGCGACGGATAGATTTTCTCGCGCAGAAATATTGCGGAAAACAGCAGGATAAACACCGGCATGCAACTGAACAGCAGCGCCGTCAGGCCAGACGACACGTGCATCTCGCCATAGTTGAGCAGGTAGTACGGCAGGCTGAAATACGACAACGTGACGAACACAAAAAACCAGCGACTTTGTCGCGGAAACAGCAGGGGTTCCTTGCGCAACACAGCGAAGCTGAGGAACAGCGGGAACGCAATCAGAAAGCGCAGGCCAGCAGCGGTCAGTGGAGGCACACTTTCCACGGCAATCTTGATCCCCAGCCATGTGGTGCCCCAACTCAGACAAACGATGAGAAACAGGCTGCTGGTGATCAATCCGGCAAGCCAGGGTTTGCTGATGTTCATCGGTGAGCTGACGGCGGTCGACATGCTGGTGCTCCGAGCGGGGAATTGACCTCATCACTGAAAAGGTCTATTCCTGATTGAACCTGTTTTCAATACGCTATTCGGGGCGAGAATGAGTGTCAAAGCAAGTATTGCCATGGTGTCAATCCTTCGTGACGGTCTCGCCCATGGCGTAGGCGTCAAGTACAAACGCCTGGCCGATGCGGTCGAACAGGCCATCGGCGAGGGCGTTATCGAGGCAGGTTGCAAGCTGCCACCCCACAGACTGTTGGCCGATAGTCTTGGCGTCACCATCGGCACCATCAGCCGTGCTTACGGCGAGCTGGAGCGTGTCGGATTAGTCGTGGCCCGCGTAGGAGATGGCACTTATGTGCGTCAGCGCGGGATGGAACGGCCGCAGGACAAAGGCTTTCGCAATGTCAGCGACGAGCCGCCAGCCTGTTTCGACATGAGTCGCAACCAGCCGATCCCAGGCCAGGAAGCAGTGTTCATGCGCGAATGTCTGGTCGACCTGGCCAATGATCCCGGCTTGTTACAGCACTTGACCGGTTACACCGCAGAAGGCGGATTGGCGCGCCATCGCGTGGCGGGAGCGGTCTGGTTGCGCCACGGGAATTTCGTGCCGCACGCCGATCAGGTGCTGTGCGTGAACGGTGGTCAGCATGGTTTGCTGTGCGCCTTGATGGCTTTGCTCAAGGCCGGCGACACGGTCGTGACCGAGCATTTGTCCTACCCCGGATTGATCAGCGTCGCACGCCAACTCGGGATAAAAATCATCGGCGCCGCGATGGATGGCGAAGGACTGTTGCCGTCGGCGCTGGAGGACATTTGCCGTCAGCATCGGGTAGCGGCTTTGTATTGCACGCCGACGATCCAGAATCCTACAGCCGCGGTGATGTCGATCCCACGGCGCGAGGCGATTGCCGAGGTGTGTCGCCAGCACAATCTGCTGATCATCGAAGACGAAGCCCACGCGGTGCTCGACCGCCAGCGTCCGGTGCCGTTGAGTTACTTCGCCCCGGAGCGCTCGGTGTTGATCGGTAGTTTGAGCAAGGCTGTTTCCGCCGGGTTGCGAGTCGGTTATCTGCACGCGCCGCAAGCGTTGATCGGGCGCATCAGTTCAGCCATTCGTGCGACGTGCTGGATGGCCAATCCGCTGTCGATGGAAGTGGCGAGCCTGTGGATCGAAAACGGCATGGCCGAACGTTTGCTGGATGAGCAGATCACCGAGATTGGCCGGCGCAAGGCCTTGGTTGTGGGAACGTTGGAGGGTTTGAACTACAAGACGCACACCTACAGTCCGCACTTTTGGGTAGAGGTGCCGGAGTTGTGGCGGGCATCGCAAATTGCTGCGGAGTTGAAGGAGAACAACTACCTGGTGGCAACCGCCGAGGCGTTTGCGGTGGGGCATGCGGCGGTGCCGCAGTGTATTCGGGTGAGCGTGTGTAATTCGAGCGGGGATGATCGGATGCTGTTGGAGGGCTTTGAGGCTCTGGCCAGGGCCCTGACAGAAACCGTGTAATCGTTCTTCGCGAGCAAGCTCGCTCCCACAGGTTTCTCGGGTGCCTGCAGATTGGCATTCACCACAAAACCCTGTGGGAGCGAGCTTGCTCGCGAAGGCGTTAGCCGAGACACCGCAAAACTACTTGAACCGCCGCTCCACCCCTTTCTCCACCAAAATCTTCGCCGAAATCTCTTCCACCGAAAAATGCGTGGAATTGATGTTCGGGATGTTTTCGCGGCGAAACAGGTTTTCCACTTCGCGCACTTCGAATTCACACTGGGCGTAGCTCGAATAGCGGCTGTTGGGTTTGCGCTCGTTGCGGATTGCGGTGAGGCGATCCGGGTCGATGGTCAGGCCGAACAGCTTGTGCTGATGGGCGCGCAGGGCGGGCGGCAGTTGCAGACGCTCCATGTCGTCTTCGGTCAGCGGATAGTTGGCCGCGCGGATACCGAACTGCATGGCCATGTACAGGCACGTCGGCGTCTTACCACATCGCGACACACCCACTAGTATCAGATCGGCCTTGTCGTAATAGTGCGTGCGGGCGCCGTCATCGTTGTCGAGGGCGAAGTTCACCGCCTCGATCCGCTCCATGTAATTGGAGTTGTGCCCGATCGAATGCGACTTGCCGACGGTGTAGGACGAATGCTCGGTCAATTCCTGCTCGAGCGGGGCGAGGAAGGTCGAGAAAATGTCGATCATGAAACCATTGGACGTTGCGAGAATCTCACGAATGTCCTGATTGACGATGGTGTCGAAGATGATCGGGCGAAAGCCGTCGGTTTCGGCGGCTTTGTTGATTTGTTGTACCATGGCCCGCGCTTTATCCACGCTGTCGATGTACGGTCGCGTGAATTTGCTGAAGGTAATGTTTTCGAACTGCGCCAAGAGGCTTTGACCCAGGGTTTCGGCCGTAATGCCGGTGCCATCGGAGATAAAGAAAGCAGATCGTTTCATTTGCACCTTGGGCCTTAGACTAATGAAGATTCTTGGATATGATAGGCGCGATTTGCCGGCCGCCATTGGCCAGCATTCTCACTTATTTTCCAGGTCCAGGCCATACAATCGGCCAACGCTCCCCCGAGCAGCCGGTTTCTGAGCTTTTCCAACACAGTTAGTGGAGAGATCACCTTGGTAGAGTACGTAGTTTCCCTCGATAAGCTCGGCAAACACGATGTTGAGCATGTGGGGGGCAAGAACGCATCCCTGGGCGAGATGATCAGCAATCTGGCGGGTGCCGGTGTGTCGGTTCCCGGCGGCTTTGCCACCACCGCTCAGGCCTATCGCGACTTCCTCGAACTGAGTGGCCTCAACGACCAGATCCACCAGGCCCTCGACGCACTCGACGTTGATGACATCAACGCACTGGCCAAGACCGGCGCACAGATCCGTCAATGGATCATGGATGCCGAGTTCCCGGAAAAACTCAATGCCGAGATCCGCACCGCGTTCGCCGCGCTGTCGGCCGGCAACCCTGACATGGCCGTGGCCGTGCGTTCGTCGGCCACCGCCGAAGATTTGCCGGACGCATCCTTCGCCGGTCAGCAGGAAACCTTCCTGAACATCCGTGGTGTGGAAAACGTTATCCGCGCCGCCAAAGAGGTGTTCGCCTCCTTGTTCAACGACCGTGCGATCTCCTACCGCGTGCATCAGGGCTTCGACCACAAACTGGTCGCCCTGTCTGCCGGCGTGCAGCGCATGGTGCGTTCGGAAACCGGCACCGCCGGCGTGATGTTCACCCTCGATACCGAATCCGGCTTCCGTGACGTGGTGTTTATCACCGGCGCTTATGGCCTGGGCGAAACCGTCGTACAAGGCGCGGTGAATCCGGACGAGTTCTACGTACACAAGGGCACGCTGGAGGCCGGTCGTCCGGCGATCCTGCGTCGCAACCTGGGCAGCAAAGCCATCAAGATGATCTACGGCGAAGTCGCCACGGCCGGCAAGTCGGTCAAGACCATCGATGTCGACAAGGCTGATCGCGCACGTTTCTGTCTGTCCGACGCTGAAGTCAGCGAACTGGCCAAGCAGGCGATGATCATCGAGAAGCACTACCAGTGCCCGATGGACATCGAGTGGGCCAAGGACGGTGACGACGGCAAGCTGTACATCGTGCAGGCCCGTCCGGAAACCGTGAAAAGCCGCACCCAGGCCAACGTCATGGAACGTTACCTGTTGAAAGAAACCGGCACCGTGCTGGTTGAAGGTCGCGCCATCGGCCAGCGCATCGGCGCCGGTAAAGTGCGGATCATCAAGGACGTGTCCGAGATGGACAAGGTCCAGCCGGGCGACGTACTGGTTTCCGACATGACCGACCCGGACTGGGAACCGGTGATGAAGCGCGCCAGCGCCATCGTGACCAACCGTGGCGGGCGTACCTGCCACGCGGCGATCATCGCCCGTGAGCTGGGCATTCCAGCTGTTGTCGGTTGCGGCAACGCCACCCAATTGCTCAAAGATGGTCAGGGTGTGACCGTGTCCTGCGCCGAAGGCGACACCGGTTACATCTTCGAAGGTGAACTGGGCTTCGACATCAAGAAGAACTCCGTGGACGCCATGCCTGATCTGCCGTTCAAGATCATGATGAACGTCGGCAACCCGGACCGCGCCTTCGACTTCGCGCAGTTGCCGAACGCCGGCGTGGGCCTGGCCCGTCTGGAATTCATCATCAACCGCATGATCGGCGTGCACCCTAAAGCACTGCTGAACTACGACAGCCTGCCGCAGGAAATCAAGGACAGCGTCGACAAGCGTATTGCCGGTTACGACGATCCGGTTGGCTTCTATGTCGACAAACTGGTCGAAGGCATCAGTACCTTGGCAGCGGCGTTTACGCCGAAAAAGGTCATCGTGCGTCTGTCGGACTTCAAGTCCAACGAATACGCCAACCTGATCGGCGGCAAGCTGTACGAGCCGGAAGAAGAAAACCCGATGCTGGGCTTCCGTGGCGCTTCGCGTTACATCAGCGAATCGTTCCGTGACTGCTTCGAACTCGAATGCCGCGCGCTGAAGCGCGTGCGCAACGAGATGGGCCTGACCAACGTCGAAATCATGGTGCCGTTCGTGCGTACCCTCGGCGAAGCCAGCCAGGTTGTCGATCTGCTGGCCGAGAACGGCTTGAAGCGCGGCGAAAACGGTCTGCGCGTGATCATGATGTGCGAACTGCCATCCAACGCGATTCTGGCTGAAGAATTCCTCGAGTTCTTCGACGGTTTTTCGATCGGTTCCAACGATCTGACTCAGCTGACGCTGGGGCTGGATCGTGACTCCGGGATCATCGCGCACCTGTTCGACGAGCGTAATCCGGCCGTCAAGAAGCTGCTGTCGAACGCGATTCAGGCGTGCAACAAGGCCGGCAAATACATCGGCATCTGCGGTCAGGGTCCTTCCGACCACCCGGATCTGGCTCGCTGGCTGATGGAGCAGGGCATCGAAAGCGTGTCGCTGAACCCGGACACCGTGCTGGAAACGTGGTTCTTCCTCGCGGAAGGCCAAGCGCAGGCCTGATGGTTATGTGAACGGGCCGCTGCCCCTGTGGGAGCGAGCTTGCTCGCGAAGACGGACTGACATTCAACATCGATGTCGACAGATGTACCGCTTTCGCGAGCAAGCTCGCTCCCACAAGGGGCGAGGCTTTGAGATTGAAGTAGGGCGGGCTCCTGTGGATGCCGCCCTTTTTTGTGCAAGAGCATTATGCAAAGCAGCAGCAACCTATTTCCTGTCGCCCTGATCAGCGCCGAGCGGCGCGGCGATCTGAGCGAAGACGTTTATCGTCTCAAACCCGGCAACAGCCCGGACTGGTCCGTAGAGATCGCCGTCACCCGTTTGGGCATGGCTGATGAACCGGCGGTGCGCGGTGTGCCGGTCATTCTGTTGCACGGCAGTTTTTCCAACCGACGCTTCTGGTTCTCGCCCAAAGGCCTGGGGCTCGGCGCCTATTTGGCGCGGCTGGGCTTCGACGTGTGGATTCCGGAGATGCGCGGCCACGGTTTATCGCAGCGCAACGAGGAATACCGCAGGAACCGTGTTGCCGACTACGCCAGGTACGATCTGCCGGCAATTGCTGCGTTCGTGCGTGAGCAGAGCGGGCAGGTTCCGCACTGGATCGGCCACTCGCTGGGCGGCATAACCCTGGCGGCCGCACTCGGTGGCGAGTATCTGGGCGAACCTGCCGTGGCATCGGCGGCGTTTTTTGGTACCCAAGTCAGCCGCACTTACTGGCCGCTGAAAATTCCGCCAGTGGAGTGGAGCGGTCGCTTCATTCTCAAGCGTTTTGCGCAGTTGTCGGGCTCACGCCTCAAGCGCGGGCCGGAAGATGAGCCCATCGGCCTGGCCATCGAAAGCATGCGCTGGTACGGCTTGTTCGGCCGTTTTGGTGACAAGGACAAAGATTGGTGGGCCGGTCTGGCGGATGTTCAGGTGCCGGTGCTGGCGGTGAGTGCGGCGGGGGATCATCAGGATCCTGCGTGGGCTTGTCGCAAGCTGTTCGAACAGATGGGTTCTGAGCACAAGCAGTTCATCAATCTGGGGCGCGAGCAGGGCTTCAGCGATAATTTCGGCCATGTCGAAATGTTGGTGAGCAAGGCTGCACAGACTCAAGTGTGGCCACTGGTGGCGCGCTGGTTGAACGATCAGCACACGCCGTTACTGGGCGAGAAGCCGGATCTGGCGGCGGCGGTCTGAATTAAAAGGCGCTGAAAAGGCCATTTCGTTCGGGTCGGCTTGCGGCTAAGATATGACGCATTGTGCGGTTCTGGTCACTTTTGTGGCTGATTTGCTATTACGTTTCAGCGTTTGTTCAGGTTCGTTCAGCGACCCTTGCATGAACTAAGGTAAACAGCGACTGCCGGAACTCGTCTCACAAGAATGCGTCATCCTTGATCGTCTTCCTTTTTACAGGAGTTTTTCGATGAACCATTACCTCACGCCTGACCTGTGCGACGCCTATCCGGAGCTGGTCCAGGTGCTGGAACCGATGTTCAGCAATTTCGGCGGCCGTGATTCATTCGGCGGCGAAATCGTGACCATCAAATGCTTCGAAGATAACTCGCGGGTCAAGGAGCAGGTCGAGCTCAAAGGGAATGGCAAGGTACTGGTGGTCGACGGTGGTGGTTCGCTGCGTCATGCCCTGCTGGGGGACATGCTGGCCGAGAAAGCCGCGAAAAACGGTTGGGAAGGGCTGGTGATCTACGGTTGCATCCGCGACGTCGATATCATCGCGCAGACCGATCTGGGCGTGCAGGCCCTTGCTAGCCACCCGAGGAAGTCCAACAGGCGCGGGCTCGGCGACCTTGACGTTCCAGTAACTTTTGCCGGTGTGACGTTCCACCCGGGCCACTACATTTATGCGGACAATAACGGCGTGATCATCTCGCCGAGTCCGCTGAAGATGCCTGAATAAGCTTTTGACAAAGGGATGAGGATGTTCGAGGAAGAAAACGCGCAATGGGGCCTGGTGCATGCCCTGGTGCTGGACGGTAGAGGCGGTGCGCGTTCGATAGCCCGGACTGAACTCGACGATTTGCAGTTGCAGGCGCATGAAAGCCTCTGGCTGCATTGGGATCGCAGTCATCCGCAAACTCAGACCTGGCTGCGTAAATCCAGTGGCCTCAATGAATTCACCTGCGACCTGCTGCTGGAAGAGAACACTCGACCGCGCCTGTTGCCGTTGCCGGATTCCGAGTTGCTGCTGTTTTTGCGTGGGGTCAACCTCAACCCGGGTGCCGAACCGGAAGACATGGTTTCGGTGCGGATTTTCGCCTCTGCTCAGCGTGTAATTTCCCTGCGTTTGCGCCCGTTGCGGGCCACCGATGAACTGCTGACGATTCTGGCGGAGGGCAAAGGCCCGAAAACCTCGTCCGAGCTGATCCTTTATCTAGCGCAATTCCTCACTAATAAAGTGCAGGATCTGGTCACTTGCCTCTCGGAAATCGCCGATGAGGAAGAAGAAAAAATGGATGCCGACGAACGGTATACCCCGGAGCACGGATCGATTTTGCACATCCGTCGAAGGGCGGCCGGACTGAAGCGGTTTCTCGCTCCGCAGCGGGATATTTTCGGACAACTGACGCGGATAAAACTGCCGTGGTTTGTCGATGACGATGCCGATTACTGGAACGAATTGAACAACAGCCTGACTCGCTATCTTGAAGAACTCGAATTGACCCGAGAGCGCGTGGGGCTTGTCCTGGAGGCAGAGGACCGGCGTTTGAGCGTGCGCATGAATCGCACGATGTACCGCTTCGGGATCATCACCTGCATCTTTTTGCCGATGAGTTTTATCACGGGTCTGTTGGGTATAAATGTTGGCGGAATTCCGTTCGCGAGCAGCCCTTATGGTTTCCTGATCGCCTGCTTGACGGTGCTCGCCATGGCCTTCGGCCAATGGTGGTTATTCCGTCGTTTGCGCTGGGTATGAAGATGCCGCATGTGACCCGACCAAATCTGCCCGCGTCTTTCACAGACATCACGAGAGGTGCGTATGCACGATCCGTTTGAACAGTCTTTGCGCGACATGCTCAACGCCTCGCCGTCCAGCCGTGACGACGACGCATGCCTGGGCCGCGTACTCAAAACCGCCAACCGCCAGGTCGGCGCCGGTGATCTGTTCAGCCTGCTGGGCCGCTGGCTGCCCGCGCTGATGATCGCCCTGAATAATGGATCGGCTCATGTCTCGCCGGTTTCCCGTCTTCGTAAACCTACCGCTCGCACTGCTGATAAGGCTGATTGAATATGGAACTTGATCTCTGGACTCAGAGCCTCGTCACTGCAATGACTGCGTTGTGGACCAAAGTCGCCAACTTCATCCCGAACCTGTTCGGCGCACTGGTTGTGCTGCTGTTGGGTTTCGTCGTGGCCAAGTTGCTCGATACCTTGCTGTCCAAACTGCTGGCCAAATTGGGCCTTGATCGCCTGATGGGCGGCACTGGGCTGACCAAGTTGCTGTCGCGCGCCGGGCTGCAAGTACCGATTTCGACATTGATCGGCAAGATCGTTTACTGGTTCGTTCTGCTGATTTTCCTGGTTTCTGCAGCAGAGTCCCTTGGACTTGAGCGAGTTTCAGCTACGCTCGATATGCTGGCACTGTATTTGCCGAAAGTATTCGGCGCCGCGCTGGTGTTGCTGGTCGGTGTTTTACTCGCGCAACTGGCCAACGGGCTGGTGCGTGGGGCGGCAGAAGGGGTAGGCCTGGACTACGCTTCGGGGTTGGGGCGAATCGCCCAGGGGCTGGTGATTATCATCAGTATCTCGGTCGCGATCAGTCAGCTTGAGGTCAAGACCGACCTGCTGAACCATGTGATTGTCATCGTATTGATTACCGTTGGTCTGGCGGTTGCGCTGGCCAATGATAAGGCAAACCAGAACATTAAACGTCACATTCTTGCGGGAAACTATGTGCTAGAGTTGTACAAGGTTGGGCAACAAGTGCGTGTTGGCGAGGTCGAAGGCCAGATCGAAGAGATCGGCACGGTTAAAACCACATTGCTGACCGATGAGGGTGAGCTAGTCTCTCTTTCCAATCGGATCCTGCTGGAACAGCATGTGAGTAGCCGCTAACCCGGCAAACCCTGCTAATGTATGCCGCCGCGAAATGCCAGCTGAAGCTGGTCGCGGCGGACATTGACCTGACTGTCGGCACGACTTGTTTTGAATAAAGCCCAAACGTTATCTACGCGCTACGACCCCCGCGAGCTCTCTGATGAGGAGTTGGTCGCGCGCTCGCATACCGAGCTGTTTCACGTGACGCGCGCCTATGAAGAACTGATGCGGCGTTACCAGCGAACATTATTTAACGTCTGCGCGAGATATCTTGGGAACGATCGCGACGCAGACGATGTCTGTCAGGAAGTGATGTTGAAGGTGTTGTATGGCCTGAAGAATTTCGAGGGGAAATCGAAGTTCAAAACCTGGCTGTACAGCATCACTTACAACGAATGCATCACGCAGTATCGGAAAGAACGGCGAAAGCGTCGCTTGATGGACGCATTGAGTCTTGACCCCCTCGAGGAAGCGTCTGAAGAAAAGACGCCAAACCCCGAGGACAAGGGCGGGCTTGATCGCTGGCTGGTGTATGTGAACCCGATTGACCGCGAAATACTGGTGCTGCGATTCGTTGCAGAGCTTGAATTTCAGGAGATCGCAGACATCATGCACATGGGATTGAGTGCGACAAAAATGCGTTACAAACGTGCTCTAGATAAATTGATTTAGTTATTTTCAGGAATTGATGAATCTTATTTAAGAGCAAATATTTATTATGTGTTTTGAAGTTTTTTT